>CAYUCJ010000102.1:7062-9279 GCA_964443285.1 uncultured Desulfobacteraceae bacterium
GAAGCATGCTTGATGCGGGTGCATGGGGTCAAGAAGAACACACGATCTCGGTTCAGGCCTTTGCAGGAGGTAATGGAGCGCCTTCTAATATAGCTGCGGGGGCATTTCAAGCCGCGTTACTCATAAAAGGCAAGAACCAGGGTGGTGGCTGCTGTAGGTGCGAGACGCTGCCCCGTTCTTCAAATCCGATAAATTTTTCCACAGGCAATAAGTATTTGAGGCAAACTGACCTGACACTTATGGGACCTGGCCTCCCTATGGATTATACAAGATACTACAATAGTCAAAGCGAAAAAGCTGGAACCATGGGTTATGGTTGGTCAAGCAGTTTTTCCGAAACCATGACACGTTCCGGTGGAAAGATGATCCTATTTAAGGCAGGAGGAAACGAGGTACATTTCCTGCTTGACGACCAGGGCAACTATGTTTCAGAGACGGACAAGGTAAGTATCATTGAACCGACCACAAACGGGCACAAGCTTACCGAGTCGGATGGAAAAACACTCATCTTTGATATTGAAGGGAAGTTGACTAGGATCACCGACCGAATCGGCAATACCCAAAATCTTGGATATGACAACGGAAAACTCAGTTATGTGGAGGATAACTTTGGCCGGCGATTTGATTTGACCTATACCCCGGAAGGTCGATTGACCACTCTGATGACGCCTCTCGGCCAGTTTACCTACTCTTATGACAGCCAGGGGAACCTGACAGGTGTCACCAACCCGGGCGGGACCGGACGGACCTACCTCTATGCCGATTCAAGCGATTCCCATAACCTGACCGGAATCATCAATGAAAAGGGGATACGGTCTGGAACATTCGCTTACGACGATCAGGATCGCGCCATTCTTTCTGAAAAGGCAGGGGGGACGAAAAGGGTAAAGGTCGTTTACGATAACAATTTTTTCCGTCACTTAACCGACTCATTGGGGCGTACTACTACGTTCAAACTCCAAGTGGCGCATGGCATAGGGAGGGTCAAATCGACTACGGGATCAGGTTGCGGGAGCTGTCTCACGGGAGCCGGGAAGCAATATGCGTTGGATGACCGGTTGCAGGTAGTAAGCTCCACGGACGCTAATGGAAACGTTGTCACCTACAACTACGATGACCGCGGTAACGTGATCGCCAAGGGCGAGGCTGTCGGCACGCCCGAGGAGAGGACAACCACTTACACCTATCATCCGAACTATGATCTGATAACCTCCATTACCAAAGAAAGCGTATCCAATGCAGCGGAGGATTCGGTTACCACTTTCGATTATGATTCCAAAGGCAATCTCTTGCGAAGCATCGAAACGGGATTTTCCGGAACCGGCCCGATATCGAAAACGACGACCTACACCTACAACAGTCTCGGACAGATGACTTCAATGGACGGGCCAAGGACCGATGTGGCCGATATCACATCTTTTGAGTATTATCCGAACGATCCATCCCAGGGATACAACAGGGGAATGTTGAAAAAAATCACCGGTCCCCTGGGGCACGAGACCTCCTTTGTCGAATACAATGCCGTTGGCGGGCCCGGGCAGAGCATCGATCCGAACGGGGTGGTCACGACCTATGTCTACGACGCCCTGGGTCGCCTGATTTCGAGAGCTGCGTCGGGTTATACCACGTCCTTCGAATACGACGGCGTTGGCAATCTAAAACGTGTGAATATGCCTGGAGGAAGAACGCTGAACTACGGCTATAGCGATGCCGATCTGCTTGAGAGGATAGAAGACAACTCCGGAAACTACATCCGGTACTTCTACGACAGTGAAGGGAACAGGATTCGGGAGGAATTTAGAGACGAAGAAGATGTCTTGAGGAAATACACTGACTTCGCGTTCGACATATACAACCACCTCAAGAAAACAATCTATCCGGTCGGTGACTTTGAAGAGCGAGGCTACGACAGTAATGGCAACCTGGTATCACTGACCGATGCAAACGGCCGGTCCACACAATATGAATACGACCCGTTGAACCGGCTAAGATCAGTGATTCAGCCTGGAAACGCGACCACCACTTACGATTACGACACCCAAAACAATCTGACAGGTGTCACAGATGCTGAGAACCACACCACTACCTATGTCCACGACGACCTTGGCCGATTGGGACTGGTCACCTCCCCCGGCACCGGGACGACCATCTACACCTATGACGCTGCCGGTAACCTCGTTGCCAGGAAGGACGCAAACGGTAACACCATTTCCTACC
>CAYUCJ010000103.1:0-1129 GCA_964443285.1 uncultured Desulfobacteraceae bacterium
TGAGAGCCAGGTGAACGGGATATTCCTGAAGCGGCGTCATTTCGGCCCTGGAATAGGACGGTGGAAGGGGCGAAATCCCTGAGCGAAGAATCACGGACGACGGAGGGAGCGTAGCTTCCGAAATATGCCGTTGCCTGATTCTTGGCGGCCACGACTTCGTTGGAAGTCATCATCGTGCCCAGGGGCGGGCGTGAGCAAAAAGTCCAGGGACGGACTTCTTACGGTTCCATGAATCAGGGACGTTCACGAGTGTTGGAATCGCTCCAGTCCCCTGTCCGTCTTCTGAGGAAAACAAGCGCCGCCAGGAATCCTCCAACAATATCAGCGCCCACATCTCCAAGGCTTGAATCTCTGCCCGGGACGAAATACTGGTGTCCTTCATCAAAAAGGCCGTACCCGGCGACAATAAGGATGACCATAATGACCTGCCCGAAGGACAAGCGTTTTCCCCATCCGCTGAAAGACCCGGCAATGAGCAACCCCAGAAACCCGAAGGCCAGGGCATGTTCCACCTTGTCCTGGCCGGCAAAAAGATCAGGAGCGGGCAGAGACGATTTTGAAGAGAGCCAGAAGATTACAAGCATCCAGATGACTGCAAGCGCGCGGCAGGTCCAGCGACTTCGAACCAGTCTTGCGAAACCCATTAGATGTACCCCTTCTGTCCGAGAAAAAGGAGCACTTCCTGTGCGGCCTCATCGGGGCTGAGCGTGGTGGTGTCAATCCGGATTTCGGGATTTCCAGGCTTTTCGTAGGGGTCATCTACACCGGTGAAACCCTTGATCAACCCTGCCCTGGCCTTCGCGTACATGCCTTTTCTGTCGCGCCTTTCGCATTCCTCTATGGGTGTCGCAACGTGAACTTCAACAAAACCGCCATACGTCTCGATGAGTGAACGAATCTGCGCTCTCGTGGCTTCGTAGGGTGCGATGGGTGCACAAATGGCAACACCGCGATTCTTGGTGATTTCGCTTGCCACGAACCCGATGCGCTTGACATTGATGTCCCTGTGCTCCTTGGAGAAACCCAGTTCACTGGAGAGGTTTTGTCGTACGATATCACCGTCCAGAAGGGTCACGGGGCGGTCCCCCATTTCAAGAAACTTGGAATAGAGGATCCTGGCGATGGTAGA
>CAYUCJ010000103.1:1229-9152 GCA_964443285.1 uncultured Desulfobacteraceae bacterium
ATGGCTTCCCGGGGACCTGCCATGCGTGTGGCCAGCGGCAGAAGGTTGAGAATGTATGAGTCGGGTGGATAATGGCTGCAGGCAGCCTTGTAGGACCGCGCCCTGGTATAATGGTCGAAATCACCGGGCTTCGTCATCCCGATGATGGGGAGGAGGAGGAGATTGGCCTTGGCCTCTCTCATGGCAAGAAGTGTCATTTCAAACTGCGGACGGTGAATGGGGTTACGGGTCTGGAAGCCTACGATCCTGTTCCAGCCGAGCTTTGCGTAGATTCTGCGCAATTCCAAAGGTGTGATTCGCTGCTGCCTGAAATCGAAATGCAGCGGCAGGCTCACCACTTCCAATCTCCCGCCCAGGTAGCATTCTCCTCCCCCATCAAACAGATAGCGAACACCGGGATGACTCCGGTCAAGGGTCCTGTAAATCTGCCGGGCCTCTTTTTCGCGTTCAACGGCCCAGATATCTTCGATGTGCAGGATGGCCAGGAGAAATCCTTCAGGGTCCCTGAGGCAAACGGATTGGCCTGCTTCCAGATGTCGCGACAGCGTTTCCGGAACATCCAGACAGATGGGGATGGGCCAGATCCTGTCATCCTGCAGACGCATCCGGTCCAGCACGCCTTCGTAATCCGCCTTGTTCAAAAAGCCCTTCAATGGTGAGAAGGCGCCGGTGGCAAGGAGTTCAAGGTCACAGAGCTGACGATCGTTCAAAGTGATGTCCGGCAGAGACTGGGCAAGTTCCCGAAGCACGGCGGCACGTTCGTCATCCACGAGCAGATTGACCAGCTCACCTCCGTAAGGTTCGGACCATTTCTTAATGTTCATTGGAAAGCCTTCTCCTGAGGCGCACGTTAGCTGCAGTCACCTTGTGTCTGATGGGGTAGACTCCGACCCCATTCCTCCTTACCAGAATTGCCGACATTATTCCACCCAATTATAGGTCCTCTCCACGGCCTTTTTCCATCCCCTATAACCCTCTTCCCTCTCCTTTGAAGGCATCGCTGGTTTAAAGGTCTTGTCAACTTCCCAATTCCTGCGAAGTTCTTCAAGCCCGCCCCAGAATCCCACGGCCAGCCCTGCTGCATAGGCGGCGCCCAATGCCGTGGTCTCGGCCACCTTCGGTCGGATGACAGGGATGCCCAGGATGTCCGTCTGGAATTGCATGAGTAGCTCGTTATGAACCATTCCCCCGTCCACTTTCAGTTTGGAAAGCCCTCCGCTGAAATCATTGTTCATGGCTTCAACAATGTCCCTGGTCTGGTAGCCGCATGCCTCCAGTGCCGCCCGCGCCAAATGTCCCTTGTTCACATATCGCGTCAATCCCACCATTACGCCGCGTGCATCGGGACGCCAGTAGGGAGCGAACAGACCCGAAAAAGCGGGAACGATATAGGCTCCCCCGTTGTTTTCCACCGTAAGGGCCAATGGTTCAATCTCAGGGGCCTTGTCGATCAATCCCAGGTTGTCCCGGAGCCACTGGACAAGTGCACCGGCTATGGCAATTGAACCTTCGAGGGCATAAACCGGTTTTTCACCTCTCAATTGGTAGGCAACCGTGGTGAGCAGGCCGTGCTTGGACATAACCGGACGGTTTCCCGTGTTGAGCAGGAGAAAGCAACCGGTGCCGTACGTGTTTTTTGCCTCGCCTGCATCAAAGCAGGTCTGGCCCACAAGAGCGGCCTGCTGGTCTCCCAGTGCCCCGCAAACAGGCACCGCTGCACCCAAAGGGCCATTTTTCGAAGTGGTTCCCCAATGATCCGTATCACTGGAAGGGACGATCTCAGGGAGCATCTCCTTCGGGATACCGAGGGCTTGAAGAATATTTTCGTCCCATTGGAGGGTATGCAGATTCATGAGCATCGTTCGGCTGGCATTGGTCACATCCGTTACGTGAGCCCCTCCTTCCGGGCCACCGGTCAGCCACCAGATGACCCAAGATTCCATGGTACCGAACAGGGCCTCGCCGTCACGGGCCGCAATCCTGGCGTCTTGATATTCATCCAGTATCCATTTGATTTTGGGTCCTGAAAAATAGGTGGCAACAGGCAGACCTGTTACGTCTTGAAACCTCTCTCTCCCCCCATCTTCAGTGAGTCTCCGGCATATCTTATCCGTCCGGGTGCACTGCCAGATTATGGCATTGCAATAGGGTTTTCCGGTGCGCCTGTTCCAGACAACCGTGGTTTCCCGCTGGTTGGTGATGCCGATAGCAGCCAATTCAGATCCGTTGATCCCTGCCTTGAGAAGAGCGGCCCTGATCACTTCCTGGACGTTTTGCCAGATTTCGATAGCGTCATGTTCCACCCAGCCGGGCTGAGGAAATATCTGCTCATGTTCTTTCTGATCAACACTCACGATCCGACCGTTGTGGTCAAAGATAATGAACCGGCTGCTGGTGGTGCCCTGATCCAGGGCACCGACATAGTTCGCCATTGTTTATTCTCCTTTTACTTGACTCACCAAAGTGTCACCAGAAAAATTCCCTATCGGCTCTTTTCTTCGTGCTTTTCCAGGTTTCCGCGTATCATTTGCATCAGTGGGCCGTCTTCTTTCCAAAGCTTACAACTGTTGATCAGGGTGGCTAGCCCTTCAATCTCATCCAGGGACCTGGGAACAGGGTGACGCTGGCGCGACTGCTGGGTCCAATATCCGTGTAAGGCCGCAGGGCCCATGGTCACAATGAGATGTGTCAGATGTGCACACCCCTGAACCCCGCCCAGGCGCCTGTGCACTTCCTCACTATAACCGGAAACAATGGATAGGCCCACTATCTTCTTTACTGATTCCAGGGTGGTTGGACAGAGCTCGTGTGGAATATCGGGCATTTCCGCCTCAGCATCCAGGATGGTAACGGGCCAGCCACCAACGAGCAGCCGGACGCACATCCAGTGTACCACACCAGTTGGCCGTGACTTACCATTCCAATGGTATCCAGGAACGAGTCGCTCATCTCTAAGCCAGCCTTCTACGATCAAACGGTCGCCCTCTAAAGGATAAGTACGAAACTCGAGACGCCGTTCATGCACGGGAGTATTCCCAATAAGCTCTTTCAGTTTGGTCATGGTATTGCTCCTTGTTACGGCTACAAAAAAAGCAGATTAGCTGCCCACTAAGCTGCTTTTGTTATTAACAATTCTGGTCGGGACGCGGGATTAATGCCATAATTTGAAATTTGTGCATTTGATATTAGAGTACTTTGTCTGCGTGTCAAGAGATAAAATGATGAAATAAGAACTAAGTATGTTGCCGAACTTTATTGAATAAGGTTATTGTAGCTTCAATATCGAAGCTGTTTGGTTTCCGGAATTTATGTGAGAGCTGACCCCATTGATTGTTCTTTCCTGGGGTTGCAGGAGAGAAGGAATGTGCTTGACTTCCGGAGACGACGTCTTAATCTTTTGACTATTGGCCTATTCTTGGGCAAATGCTCAATAACGACAGGTAGGTAGCGTCATGAAATGGCTGTTCGCACATAGGCTCTTTACCGGCATAGCGCTCGTTGCCCTGGCAGGCTGTACCGTCGGAACCGATCTCCGCTGGCCGGAATTTGCCGCCCCCAGCTCCTACACGGCAGTACCCCTGCCCTCGCGCACCGCAAGTGCGCCTACCGGTTGTGGTGAAGCACAGTGTTTCGCGTTCGTGAAGACCTTGCCCAGCCAGTGGTGGACCCTGTTCCGTTCGCCGGCGCTCAACGAACTGATCAAGCAAGGCCTCGCGGGCAACCCCTCTCTGTCATCGGCCCAGGCGGCCCTTCGTGAAGCGGAGGAGAACCTGCGCGCCGAAAGCGGGGCATTGTTTTATCCGAGCGTCGATGGGGGCATGCAGGCATCACGACAGCGCGTCTCCGGTGGGTCGATGGGAGGAAACTCGAGCTACAAATTCAACCTTTATAACGCCTCTGTGAATGTATCTTACACCCTGGATCTTTTCGGGGGATCCCGACACCAGCTGGAAGCGCTGGCGGCTCAGGTCGACTATCAGCGCTACCGGTTCGAGGCCGCCTATCTGTCGCTCACCGCGAACATCGTGACAGCCTCAGTCCGTGAAGCCTCCTTGCGGGAACAGATCCAGGCGACCCAGGACATACTCGCTGCCGAGCAGAAACAGCTTGAGATCGTGAAGAGGCAGTTCGAGATCGGGGCCGTGTCCAAGACATCCGTTTTGTCCCAGCAGACGGAGCTCGCCAAAACAAGGGCGGCTCTGCCGCCGATCCAAAAGCAGCTCGCATACACGCGGCATGCCCTCGCGGCGCTGGCGGGACGGCTACCGAGCGAAGCGAAGCTTCCGGAATTCCGTCTAAGTTCGCTGAAATTGCCGGTGGTTCTTCCGGTCACCCTGCCTTCGTCACTCGCCCACCAGCGGCCCGACATCCGTGCGTCGGAAGCCCTGCTGCGTCAGGCCGCCGCCCAGGTCGGCGTCGCCACCGCGAACCTCTATCCCCAGATCACCCTGAGCGGCGGCTACGGACTTGAATCGAATAATACGGGTCATATATTCAAAGGCAGCAGTGTGATCTGGAACATCGGGGCCGGTCTCCTGCAACCGATTTTCAATGCCGGTGAACTCAGCGCAAAACGCCGCGCTGCAATCGCCGCCTATGACCAGGCGGCGGCGCAGTACAGAGGGACCGTGCTCCAGGCCTTCCAGAACGTTGCCGATGTCCTGCGGGCGCTCGAAACCGATGCCCGGATGCTCCAGGCCCAGGCAGAAGCCGAGGCCGCGGCCCAGGCAACCCTCGATTTGACCCAGAAACAGTTTCAACTCGGTGCGGTGAATTACCTGTTGCTCCTGGTGGCTCAGCGTGACTACCAGCAGGCGCGGATCAGCCTGATTCAGGCACAGGCGGAACGCTTTTCGGACACCGCGGCCCTTTTCCAGGCGCTTGGAGGCGGTTGGTGGAACCGTGGCTCCAGATCCGTCGGCGCCGCACCGAAACAGGAGATGGACTGAGCGGGCCGGTCGGTGCCCGTTTTCTCCAGCAAAGGGGTTGAGGATGACTAAACGGATGGTGATCATGTTGATTCTTGCGGGCTTGCTGTTCGGCGGGATTTTCGGCTTCCAGGCGTTCAAGGCCCGCATGATGAAGAAATTCATGGCAGCGCAGGGGATACCGGTGGAGACCGTGTCGACCACGAAGGCGAACGCACAGGCCTGGCAGACGCGGCTCGAAGCGGTCGGCTCACTTCGAGCCTTCCGCGGAGCGGATATCGCTCCCGAGGTGAGCGGGATCGTCTCAGGTATCCACTTCAAGTCGGGACAAGAGGTGAACTCGGGTGATCTGCTCCTTGAACTCAATGCCGATGCCGACATCGCCAGGCTGAAATCGCTTCAGGCCTTGGCGGATCTCGCCAGACAAACGTATGTGCGGGACCAGCAGCAGTTCAAGGACCAGTCGGTCAGCCGGGCGACACTCGATTTCGACACGGCGAACCTGAAGAGCGCGGAGGCGCAGGTCGTCGAACAAAAGGCGTTGGTAGACAAAAAGTTTGTCCGCGCGCCTTTCGCGGGTCGCCTGGGAATCCGGGCGGTCGATCTTGGCCAGTATCTCAATGCCGGCACCAAGATTGTCACCCTCCAGGCCATCGATCCCGTTTATGACGATTTTTATCTGCCGCAGAAGTCCATTACGCAGATTGCGATCGGCCAGAAAGTCTCGGTCAGGGCCGACGCGTTTCCCGGGCGTGCTTTCGATGGGGAGATCACCGCGGTCAATCCCAAGGTGGAAGTTGATACCCGCAACGTGGCGATTCGTGCGAGGATCTCCAACCCGAAAGCCATGTTGCTGCCGGGCATGTTTGCGACGACGGAGATCCAGGTGGGCAAGCCCAAACAGTATGTCACGCTTCCCCAGACGGCCGTCACCTACAACCCTTACGGAAACACCGTATTTCTGGTGGAGATCCACGGAACGGGCCCCGACGGCAAGCCCGTTCTGGTTGCACAGGAGAAATTCGTGAAGACCGGCGACACGCGGGGCGATCAGGTGGCCATCCTCGACGGCGTGAAACCGGGCGATACGGTGGTGACCTCCGGCCAGATCAAGTTGCACGGCGGCACGCCCGTGGTCATCAACAATACGATCCAGCCGACCAATGAGGCCGCACCGAAGGTCGAAGACGAGTGAACGGGGAAAATCGATGAAATTTACCGATATCTTTGTTCGCCGCCCAGTGCTGGCGACGGTCGTGAGCCTCTTTGTGCTCGTGCTGGGCCTCCGCTCGATAGGACTGCTGCCGGTATTGCAGTTTCCGCGCACGGAAAATGCCGTGGTAACCGTGACCACGGCCTACACAGGCGCCGACGCGGATCTGGTGGCGGGTTTCATCACCACACCCCTGGAGAACTCCATCGCCCAGGCGAACGGCATTGACTATCTGACGTCCACGAGCACTGAGAACCTCAGCATTATCACCGCCAATCTGCAACTCAATTACGATTCCGACAAGGCATTGACCGAAATCAACACCAAGGTCAACGCCGTACTCAACACACTGCCGCCCGATGCCCAACAACCTGTGCTGAACATCCAGATCGGCCAGACCACGGACGCCATGTACATCGGTTTCTCCAGCGACGAACTGGCCTCAAACAAGATCACCGATTACCTGATACGAGTCGTGCAGCCGGCACTGCAGGTGGTCCCCGGCGTCCAGAGGGCCGAAATCCTGGGTGAAAAGCTGTTTGCCCTGCGTGCGTGGCTCAATCCCAGGGAACTCACGGCCTACGGACTTACCGCGGCGGATGTCTCGGCTGCCCTCGCCAGCAATGACTACCTCTCCGCCGTGGGCAGCACCAAGGGTCAGATGGTCCAGGTAGGCCTGACGGCGTCGACCAGCTTGCATTCGCTCGATGAATTTCGCAATCTCATCATCAAGCATCAAAACGGGGCCGATGTTCTCCTCCAGGATGTGGCCAATGTGACACTGGGGTCGGAGGACTATGAATCCCAAGTGGCTTTCGATGGAGAGAAGGCGGTCTTTATCGGCATCCAGGCTGCGCCGACGGCAAACCTCCTGGACGTGGTCAGGGGCGTGCGCAAGGTCTTTCCCCAGATCCAGAAGCAACTTCCCCAAGGCATCCAGGGACGGATCGTCTATGACTCCACAAAGTTCGTGCACAGTTCGATCGACGAGGTCGTGAGCACCCTTTTGGAGGCGATATTGATCGTCACGCTGGTGGTGTTCGCCTTTCTCGGGTCATTTCGATCCGTATTAATTCCAATCATCGCGATTCCTTTGTCGCTGATTGGTGCCTTTACCATCATGCTGACATTCGGCTTTTCCATCAATTTGTTGACCCTTCTGGCTCTCGTTCTCGCGATCGGACTGGTGGTAGATGACGCCATCATTATCGTTGAGAATGTGACTCGCCATCTCGAGGACGGCCTGAAACCGATGCAGGCGGCCATTCTCGCCGCACGGGAGCTGGCCAACCCCATCGTGGTGATGACGGTGGTCCTGGTTGCGGTCTACGTCCCGATCGGTTTCATGGGCGGACTCACCGGGGCCCTGTTCACCGAGTTCGCTTTCACGCTCGTAGCGGCGGTGACGATCTCGGCGATCGTGGCGCTGACCCTGTCTCCCATGATGTGTTCGAAGCTGTTTCGACCCCATGACCCGTCTCAAAAGGGTTGGCAGGCAGCATTCGCACGGTTCCTGGACCGCCGGTTCGATAGATTGCACCGGCGATACGAACGGCTGCTGCACGGAGCGCTCAACTACGTGCCGGTGACCATGGTATTCGCATTGATCATTCTCTGCAGCATCTACTTCCTGTATGCCGGTTCCAAGTCCGAACTCGCCCCACAGGAGGATCAAGGCGTGATCATCACTTCGTCGACGCCGGCGCCAAACGCGGCGCTCCAACAGCGGGAACTCTATTCACACGCTGTCTACGAGACCTTCAAGAAGCACCCTCAGACCGA
>CAYUCJ010000104.1:0-9135 GCA_964443285.1 uncultured Desulfobacteraceae bacterium
ATCCGCTCTCCGTCATCCCCATGTTTATCCTGATGGGCACTTTTGCCTTTGCTTCAGGAATCAGCAAGCGCCTGTACGAGACAACCTATGCCTGGATGGGGCACCGGCGAGGCGGCCTGACCATCGCCACCGTGCTCGCCTGTGCCGGTTTCGCAGCCATATGCGGCTCAACAGCAGCAACGGCGGCAACCATGGGGAAAATCTCCCTCCCTGAGATGAAAAAATACGGGTACGACGACAGGCTGGCCACGGGCACGGTTGCCGCGGCAGGTACGCTCGGCATCCTCATCCCGCCGAGCACAATCCTCATCGTCTACGGCATATTGACCGAGGAATCCATCGGAAAACTTTTCATCGCAGGGATATTGCCAGGCCTCCTCCTCAGCCTCGCCTTTGTGGCCACAGTGGTCTTTCTCTGCCTGCGCAACCCTGCTCTGGGTCCCCCCGGGGTACGGGTGGGATGGAAAAAGAGATTCACGGCAACAGCGGGGATTGTTGAAGCCATGATCCTCTTTCTCCTGACCATCGGGGGCCTGTTCCTGGGGTGGTTCAGTCCCACCCAGGCCGGCGCCATTGGGGCGGGCGGGGCCCTGTTGATCGGTTTGTGCCGGGGCCAGCTTACCTGGCGGAAGTTCGTCGAGGCCGGAAAAGAAGGCCTGGGAACGGCCTGCATGGTCATCTTCATCATCACCGGAGCCGTGATCTTCGGCCATTTCCTGGCCATCACCACCATACCCTTTCGGTTGGCTGACGCCGTCGCCGCTCTCCCCATCCCCCCGATGGGGGTCATGGCGGTCATCATCTTCATCTATTTCATCGGCGGTTTTTTCATGGATTCAATGGCGTTGGTGGTGGTTACCATTCCCATTTTCTTTCCGGTTGTCATGAAGCTGGGATTCGATCCCATCTGGTTCGGGGTGATTATCGTACTCGTTGCCGAAATGGGGGTCATCACACCCCCGGTGGGCGTCAATGTGTTTGTGATCAAGGGTATTGCTCCGGATATCCCCCTCCATGTCATCTTCCGGGGAATACTCCCCTTTCTCGCCGCACTGGTGATCGTCACAATTTTCCTGGTACTATTCCCACGGATCGCCACGTTCCTGCCGTCATTAGTGAGGTAGTCGGAAAGGGAAAACCCTCACCGTTGCGGAAAAGTCCTTCATCCGTTGAAGAAGCTCTTCAGACTCTTGATATTCAGGTTCATTCTCAAACCTGCCCGCTCGCGGTATTCCTTTTCCAGGTTGATTAGGTTCTCATAGAATATGGTGGCGTGATTTTTCATAGCCTCGTATGCAGCCATGGGATCGCGAGACAACACAGCCTCAACAATAGGTCGATGCAATCCCGGGGGATGGATGGAATAGGGCGGATTGGGCTTGATCTCCTCCAGGATCTTGGCGTTCAGTTTAATAACTGAATTGACTATGGCCTCCAAAAAGCGATTACCGCACATCTCCGCCAGGATGAAATGAATCTTGGTGGCGGATGCAATATCTTCAGTGAGAGATGCTCCAGGCGGATGCTCGGCCTCAAAGGCATCCTGCAGACGTTTGGCAAATTCAGGAGCTGCATTCAAGGTTGCCAAACGGGCCACCTCCGGCTCAATAATAATACGCACTCGCTGCAGTTCCTGGATTGAAATCTTATTGGCCAGGAATAGGTCAAGGCAGGCGTTGTCCAGTTGTTCGAATGTCAAATCGGTCACAAATGCGCCTCCGGCGGCCCCCTGGCGAATCGAAACAAAGCCATTGTTTTCAAGCGCCCTGATCGCCTCCCTTATGGCAACGCGACTGACCTGAAATTGTTCTGCCAGATCTCTTTCCGAAGGTAACTTGTCTCCCGCCCTGAAGGTATTGGATAAAATGGCCTCTTTGAGTTGATTAAAAACCTCTTCCGAAATTCTGGGCTGTTTAATTGGCTTAAAATGAGACAAACATTTCTCCTTTCCATTTATTTGATGAATCATAAAATAGATATCTTTTGTTTTAAAGAAAAATGACTTGACACAATATTTTTTTTGTTAAATATTAGACCATTCTGTGTCTTCCAGTCAATATCATTCTTAAGACAGCATGCAAAAATAGCATAATTGTTTAATAACATTATAAAAAATGTGATTTCTTATCGAAATGGCATGCTCCCTTTCAATAATGGCCATCATCAAACCCTGATCCTGAAACCCGGACCACCGTCCGGGTGCTTCTCTGAAGGGAAGGACCGTGAAGAAGGGACTGATACTCAAGGAACTGAGCCGCTATCCACTGGGGACATTTGCGGATCTTATCTACAGAAACGCCATCTTGTATCCCGATAAAGAGGCCTTTGTATGGGGTTCCGAGAGGATCGGGTTCGGGCATTTCAACGAGCGGGTGAATGCGCTTGTCCATGGGCTTCACTCCCTTGGTATTCAGAAGGGGGAGGTCATCGGAATCCTTTCATGGAACCGGCTCGAATATCCTGAGGTCTTCGGGGCGGCCATGAAAGGAGGGTTTGTGCTTGCGCATTTCAGCCCTCGCCTGAAGGCTGAAGAACTACGCTATCTTATCGATGATTCCCGGGCTGGGGTCCTCTTTTTCGCCCCTGAGTTCGAGGGAACAATAGAGGAAATTCAGAAAAGGCTTTCGAGGACGCATGCGTTCGTGTGTTTTGAGCAGCCGAAAGGAAGCGCAAGCGGATACGGGGCGCTCGTGAAGCAAAATCCCGCAAAGGAACCCGATGTTGAGGTGGAAAAGGAGGATCCCCTGGTTATTTTCTATACCAGCGGCACGACCGGAACCCCGCGGGGCGCCCTCTATACACACGGACAGAAGATGCAGAACACCCAGATCAAGGCCCTGGATCTCGGATTGGAATTCGGCGATCGCCATCTGCTCGTTCTGCCGCTGTTCCACATCGGCGGGGACAGCCATATATGGCCCTTTTTTCTGATGGGCGGATGCAATGTCATTATGCCCAGGCCCTCCTTTGATCCTGTGGAGGCGTTAAGAACCATTGAGGATGAGCAGATCACCGATGTTCACATTGTCCCGACCCAGTTGATATCCCTCCTGGATCTGCCGGATATCCGTTCATTCGACCTGCGCACCCTGAAGCGGATCTGGTATGCGGCATCCCCTATGCCCGTGGAGGTGTTGAAGAAAGGCCTTTCGGTTTTCGGGCCGATCTTTTTGCAGGGTTACGGTCAAACGGAGTCCGGACCCCATAACACCGTCCTGAGCAAGGCGGCCCACCGTGCCGCCATGACATCGGAAGGGGGCATGATGGAGGTGCTTGGATCCTGCGGTCAGCCCTGTATCGGGGTCCATATGCGGGTCGTCGACGACGATGACAATGACCTGTTGCCCGGGCAGATAGGCGAGATCATTATCCAGAGCGAGCGGATCATGTCGTCGTACTGGCACAGGCCCGAAGATACAAAGGAGGCCGTGAAGGATGGATGGCTTCGAACCGGAGATCTGGGATATTACGACGAGAGGGGTTTTATCTTTATCGCAGACAGGAAAAACGACATGATCGTCACCGGCGGTGAAAACGTCTACCCCAAAGAGGTGGAGGAGACCCTTTACCGGCATCAGGACGTAGCCGAGGCGGCCGTAATCGGGATCCCCGATGCCTACTGGGTAGAACATGTTCACGGGGTGGTGGTGCTGAAAAGGAATGCAAAAGCTGATGAAGAAGAAATAATCCGGTTCTGCCGGGAGCACATGGCCTCCTACAAGGCGCCCAAGTCCATTGAAATTGTGGCCTCTCTGCCGAAGAGCCCCCAGGGCAAGATCTTGAAAAGAGAACTCAAGAAAAAGTTCCACCCGGTGAAGGAAATGGTCGAGTGAGATCTTTGCCGCGGAAGAGAGGAGATTTGGCGCATGCCTTCCATTAAAGATAAGGAGCGGATCATTATGTCAGAAGAACTTGCAAGACTGTTAGCGGATTTGAAAGAGGTGGAGGCCATCACCTTTGTGGAAAAGGCCCTGGAACAGGGAACCGATCCCGCGGAGCTCTTGGAGCGGGCCAAGGAAGGAATGGGAATCGTGGGGCAGCGGTTTGCCGATGGAGCTTATTTCATCCCTGACCTCATCTTTTCCGCAGAAATTCTCAAAGGCATCGTGGAGATCCTGAAACCTCGTCTTCAGAAAGTGGAGCTGGAACGGTCGGGAAAGGTCATCATGGGGACGGTGGCTGGTGATATCCATGACATTGGAAAGGATCTTGTGGTCTTCATGCTTGATGTGAATGGTTTTGACGTAACGGATCTGGGAATCGATGTGCCTGCCGAGAGATTCATCGACGCCATCAGGGAGACCGGGGGTAGGGTCGTGGGGCTGAGCGGTTTCTTGACCCTGGCCTTTGATTCCATGAAGAAAACCGTAGAGGCCATCCGCGAGGCGGGTCTGCGGGACGACCTGAAAATAATGATCGGGGGCGGCCAGGTTAACGAACAGGTCAGGGCTTTTACCGGTGCGGACGCCTATGGAAGAGACGCGGTGGAGGCTGTTAAACTGGCCCGGCGCTGGATAGGAGGGTAAGAGAATGGAAAAAGAGTGGGAAGAAATGTCCGCAGATGAAAAGCAGGATGCCCGGTTTCAAAAGCTGCTTGCTCCCAAGGACCCCGAGGGGAATGATCTTCAGTTCCAGAGCCGGGAGGCGGAGGCCACCTATCAGGCCGGCATTAACAGGATAAAGGATGCCATTCAATTGAAGAAGCCTCCGGACAGGGTGCCGATCAGTATATATCCTGGCTGGTTTCCTGTACTTTATTCCGGGATGACTCCTCGAGAGGCCATGTATGACTACGAAAAATGCGTCGCGGCATATAGGAAATTCGTTCTGGATTTTAAGCCGGATATTCATTGGGGAAGTGCCATGCCTGGCCCGGGAAAATTCTATGAGATCCTTGATTACAAGCTCTATGCGTGGCCGGGCCATGGGGTCAAGCCTGAATATGGTTACCAGGCCGTTGAAGGAGAATACATGAAGGCGGAGGAATATGATCTCCTGATCACCGATCCGTCCTTTTACTTCAGAAATTTCTACTTACCGCGCGTGTTCGGAAAACTGGAGCCCTGGAATATGCTCCCCCCTCTTACCGGGATACTTGAAATGTATGGGGTTGCCAACAATTTTATCCCCTTTGGGCTGCCCCCTGTTCAAGGCGCCTATAAGGCCCTCTTTGAGGCCGGGGTTGAGGCCCTGAAATGGGCGATGGCTATGGGTGCCGCACATGGTGAATTGGCGACATTAGGATTTCCCAATATTCTCGGCGGGTTCACCAAGGCACCATTTGACGCAATCGGCGACACCCTCAGGGGCACCAAGGGGATCATGCTGGATATGTACCGACAGTCGGATAAGCTTCTTCAAGCACTTGAAGCCCTAACGCCCATCATGATTAATATGGGGGTGAATGCGGCCCAACAGACCGGAAATCCAATAATATTCATGCCCCTGCACAAGGGTGCGGATGGTTTTCTCTCCGATGAACAGTTCAAAAAATTCTACTGGCCCAGTCTGAAGCAGGTTATGGTGGGCTTGATCGAGGGGGGATGCATCCCCTTGCCTGCTGCAGAGGGGGGCTACAACACACGTCTGGGGTACCTGAAAGAACTGCCAAAAGGCAAGACCTTGTGGATGTTTGATCAGACAGACATGGCCGTGGCGAAGGAGATGGTGGGGGACACCCTCTGCCTGCTGGGCAACGTCCCCTCCTCCCTGTTGAAACTGGGAACACCCCGGGAAGTGAAAGACTATGCCAGGAAACTCATCGATATTGCCGGCCAAGGCGGAGGGTTTGTCATGTGCAACGGGGCGTTCTTTGATGAGGCAAAGCCGGAAAACGTCAAGGCAATGGTGGACTTTACCAAGGAATACGGCGTGTACAGATAGGATGAAAGGGCCGGGGAGTTGGAAATGAGTCGGGACCGGAATCATGATCCATCCTGGAAGAAAGCCCTTTTGGGATAGCCGACGGCCCGTGGGATGATGCTGTTGTGGCGGATCCGGTTGGTCAAGAAAAGATTTCGGTTGTTGCCCATTTTGATTTGAAAAACTGGAGGTTTAAATGGAAGAAATCAAGAAAATACCAACCGTTTGTAGGAGCTGCCATGGAGGATGCGGTGTCATTGCCCATGTGTTAAACGGAAAGGTGATCAAGGTGGAAGGCGATCCGGATTCCCCCATCAGCCATGGGTCCCTCTGTTCCAAGGGGCTGGCCATCACCCAATTGGCCTACCATCCCGATAGGATCCTCTACCCCATGAAGAAGACCGGGAAAGGATGGGAAAGGATTTCCTGGGACGAGGCATTGGATACGGTTGCCGAGAAATTCAAGGACATAAAAGCGGAATACGGGGCAGAGGCCATCGTGATCGGACAGGGGACCGGCCGGGACTTCGAAAGCCATTTCTCCCGGTTCGGCAATCTCCTGGGCACGCCGAACATGATCACTGCGGGGCATATGTGTTATCTCTCCCGAATCGGCGCCACCCTTACCACCTGCGGAAGACATCCGGCTATTGACTACGCCAACAATCCCAAGTGCATCATCATGTGGGGATGCAATCCCCTGTGGACCAACCCGGACGAATACAAGGGGGTGAGCTTCTGGCAGGCCTACGAAAAGGGAGCCAAGCTGATTGTTATCGACCCGAGAAAGGGTTTTCTTGCGAAGAGGGCCGATCTGTGGCTCCAGGTGCGTCCGGGCACGGATGCGGCGCTGGTCATGGGCTTTCATCACGTGATCATTGAAGAAGGACTCTATGACGCGGAGTTCGTATCGCAGTATGTCCACGGTTGGGACGCCTTTGTTGACCGGGTGAGAAAGGACTTTCCCTTAAACCGTGTGGAAGAGATCACCTGGGTGAAACAGGAGCTTATCCGGAAGGCCGCAAGACTCTATGCCACCACCAAGCCGGCCGGAATCCACTGGGGTGTGCCCACCGAACAGACCATCAATTGCACCGATTATACCCGGGCTACAGTGGGATTGATGGCGGCCACAGGAAACCTCGATGCCCCCGGGGGGAATGTATTCCACCAACCGCCGGGAACCCGATCCATTGCCGAATTCTCGTCACACAGATCCTTGTCCAACGAGCAGCGATCAAAGCAACTTGGAGGCGAGCAATACAAACTGGCCTCTCGAATGACCATCGTGACGCCCAAATGCGTCTGGGACGCGATCCTCACGGGCGAGCCGTATCCGGTGAAAGCGGGATACCTGGTGGGCACCAACCCGGTGGTATCCCGGGCCAATGCCAAAGAGGTCCACAGCGCCCTGAACAAATTGGATTTTCTGGCCGTTTCGGATTTCTTCATGACACCGACCGCGGAACTGGCCGATATTTTTTTGCCTGCCGGCACCTGGCTCGAGCAGAATCATGTGGCGGATAACTGGAAATTCCACGGGTATGTGCTGGCAAGACAGAAAGTGGTGGAGATCGGCGAGTGCTGGCAAGATCACAAGATCTTTATGGAACTGGGCAAGCGCATGGGCCAGCAATGGTGGGACACCGTGGAAGACGCCCTGGAGTGGCTGCTGGAACCGACGGGACTTAGCTGGGAGGAATTCAAAAACAAAGGCTATCTCCACGGAGAACCGAAGTTCTACAAATACAGGGAAAAGGGATTTTCAACCCCCACCAGGAAGGTGGAGCTCTACTCCACCATCCTGGAGGGGTGGGGACGCGATCCCTTGCCCAAGTATACGGAGATCCCTGAAAGCCCGGTCTCAAGGCCGGATCTGATCGAAAAGTTCCCCTATATCCTTAATTCGGGGCTCAGGACGCCCACCTTTTTCCACTCGGCCAACCGGCAGATCCCCTGGCTGAGGGAAATCAGGCCCGATCCCATCGTGGAGATCCATCCTGCGACCGCCGAAAAGAACGGCATCCGGGAGGGGGACTGGGTATGGCTGGAATCGCCCAGGGGACGGGTCAAAGAGCGAGCCAGGCTCAATGAATGGATTGATCCCCGGGTTGTCGTGGCCGAGCATGGCTGGTGGTACCCGGAGATCAGGAAGCCGGATCACGGATGGGATACCTCTAACATCAATATCCTGACCGACAACGCTCACGAGTCCATGGATCCGGTGATGGGGGCGACCAATCTGAGGGTCCTGCTGTGCAACATATCCCGCTGTGAAGAACTGGAGGAGGAATAGGATGGAGAAGACCTCTTTGCGTTTTGAGAAGAAGGACTGCATGGGGTGTCATGCCTGCGAGATCGCGTGTAAGCAGGAACATGGACTGGGGGTAGGTCCCAGGCTGGTGCGGGTGAAGGAGCAGTCCCCTGATTTCATCCCCGTATATTGTCGCCATTGCGCCAGACCGCCCTGTGGGGAGGCGTGCCCGGTGGATGCTATTTCAAGAAACGATCAGGGCATCGTATTGATCGATGCCGACCTGTGCATCGGATGCGGGGAATGTGTCGGTGCCTGTCCTTTCGGCGCCATGCAATTCGAAGACAAACGGGAGATAGCCGTAAAGTGCGATCTCTGCATTCACCGGTTGAGGGAAAACAAACAGCCTGCCTGCATGAGCGTGTGCCCGACCGGTTGTATTGATTTGGGTGCCAAAAGAAGCATTGCGGCTGTGTTTGAGCACAAGATACAGCAGGGAATTTAGATAGATGGAGGCGGATAGAGAAGCCAGACTGCAGGTTGAACGCCTTTTGCTCAGTTTTGGCGGTGTTTATGCCCTGCATGAGGTGAGCCTGGACGTCAGGGATAATGAGATTCTGGCTATCATTGGACCGAATGGGGCCGGCAAAACCGCCCTCTTGAACTGCATCAATGGTTTTTACAAACCCCAGGGGGGCGAGATCTACTATGATGGGCAAAGGATCACACGCATGCGCCCCGATAAGCTGGCCAAACTGGGCATTGCCAGAACTTTTCAGAACATCGAACTCTACACGGGACTCAGCACGCAAGACAACATCATGGCTGCCCGGCATGTGCTTATGAAGCAAAATTTCGTCGCCGGTGCGCTGTACCTTGGCCGGGCACTTCAGGAAGAAATCAAGCACCGTCGAGCTGTCGAGGAGATTATCGACTTTTTGGAAATGGCGCCGATGAGAAAGAAAGTCGTCGGCGTCCTGCCCTACGGGATGCAAAAAAGAGTTGAGCTGGGAAGGGCA
>CAYUCJ010000105.1:0-9113 GCA_964443285.1 uncultured Desulfobacteraceae bacterium
AAAAACTAAAATACTAGCCACGAACCGCATCTTCCCGTCTCCCTTTGCCGGTAGGGTACAAACATCGTACGAATCATTATCACTGCCGGGCACTTTTTTCACAAGAAGAGAAGATTGCCGTATATGAGCACGTTCTTTTATCGAAGCGACCAATCATCCACGCCGGTGGAGCTGGTGGCGACCATCTTCAACATGGGCATGCGGGGCCGACTTGACCTCCCATTTCCCACCATCTATTGACATGCAGCCGACACTGGTTTAGGCAGAGAGTACCTTTCGGAGAACCTAGCATTGAGCCAGCACCTGGAAATCCACATAGCGCATTTTGTACAAAAAAATCTGCTCATCATGGGAATTTTCCTCGCCTTGATTCTGTCCATACGCGTTCCCGGACCGGGAATAGCTCTCGATAAATTGAATTTGACCGGCCTTCTGGTGGCGCTGATTTTTGTCAGCCAGGGCACGGAGCTGGATTTGAAACACCTCATCCATTCCATGGGATTCCTGCGGGTGATCGTCTGGGCCGTCTTTCTTTCCCTCATTTTATTTCCCTTCGTGGCCTGGGTCGCCGCGAAGGTCTTCGCCATGCCCGAGGCGATAATGGTGGGGTTCATTTTGGTATGCGCCGCACCGTGCACCCTGGCGGCTGGACCGACCGTGGCGGCCAGAGCCGGCGGGGATGAGTTGACCGCCATTATTCTGATCGTTTTCCTGAATTTTCTCGGCCTGTTCACCTTTCCGGAGAACCTCAAGTTCTGGCTCGGCGCCACCACCCATGTGGATGATGTGGACCTCATCCTGAAGCTTGTCTCCTATCTGTTCGTCCCGATCATCATAGGCCAGGTTCTCCGGGTTTCCAGCCCGAAGTTGATAAAAAAGGGCAAAACTCTCTTCCGCTATTTGCCCGTGGTATGCCTCTCCCTTATCGTGTATGCCTCATGCTCCGCCGAGTGGGTACTCATGCGCGAGCTCAAGTTGTCGGAAGTTCTTTACATCCTGATTCCATGCCTATGTGCTCATTATTTCATCTTCGGCTTGTCGTTTTTCGGGGGAAAATACATCCTGAAAATCTCCGACCGGGTCAACCGGGCAACCACCATCATCTGTTCGGAAAAACCGCTCACCTTGTCGGTGGCCATCTGGTCCATGGCTTTTGCCCATACCTATCCGAAGGCCATCTTTCCCATCATCATCTTTTACATTGCCGAACTTCTCACGGATAGTGCATGGGCGTCCGTCTCCACCAGAAAAACGGGCGAACCCGCTTGACGGCTGAGACAAATTTCCGCCTTGGTGGCTGTGGATGTTATGGGAGAACACAGGAAACAGAAGTTGTCGACCTGCGACGGCAGGGAGGAGGGGGGACCGGCTCCCGCGCTGAGGATCCGGAAGTCAGTCCCCGGGATCGGTTTAGAAACGAATTTTCAGCCCGGCAGTCCAGTTTCGTTCAGGGGAGGGGTAAAAGACGGGGCCGCTCCCTGAGGCCACGGCATATTGGGAATACTTCTCGTTCGTGAGGTTGTTGACGCCGAAAAAGGCCTCGAGGCTTTTCCATTGATAGGAGACCTTCGAATCGATGGTAAAATACCGGTCCAGTTTTCCCATGCTGTTCGCCTGGTCGCTGATGGCATAGCTGGCCCCCACATAGTTGTACTGGGCCGAAAAAACGAGCCCGGGCAGGAGATCGTGAATCCTCACCCCAAGATTCCCCTTGCGCCTTGGAACAGCAGGGATATCGTTGCCGTCAAAGGGTTCCTTTTCAAAGGTGGCTTTTTCGTAAGTGAAACTTCCGTAACAGGTCACGAAGCGGGAAAGTTCCGCTTTTGCCCCGATCTCAATACCCCTGTGGAGCGTTTTGGGGTGGTTTTCATTTGTCAAAGTCAGGGGATTATAGAAGATTTCATTGTCAAATTCCGTCCGATAAAGGGTCACGGCAAGGTACATTTTCTTTTTGAGATAGTGCCGGACTCCCGCTTCGTAATGCTTACCGGTCTGGGGTTCGAGATGGGTATTCAACCCGGTCCAGGAGCTGAAGAGCTCATCTGTGAGGGGAAAACGAAAACTCCTGTTGAAACGGGCAAAAAGAGAGGACTTTCCCTGGTAACCATAAGTGAGCCCGGCGCTGTAAGCATTTTCCCGGTCAATGGGCTGAAAGTCCGAGGTGGTTGTTTTGAACTCATAAGCCACGCGTTCGTGTCTTGCACCCAAGGAAAGGGTTAAGGTGTCCAGAAGGGAAAAACCATTGTTGAAGTAGATTCCCTGTGAAGTCTTGTTGATGTCTTCATGGGAGGTCAGGATATCCATGTCCGTCCAGTAGAAATCAGTGCCCACGATGAGGGTGTTTTTATGGCCGGAAATGTTGCCTTCCCAGGAGTAGCGCGGTGTGAAGGCCCAGGTTCTGGTTTCGGTCTCCGATTGCCACATCCAGCTGACCCAGTCCGATTCACTGTTACGATCACGAAACGAGACATCACTCAAAAAGTTCCCGGATCTTCCAAGATCCAGGCTTATCCCCAAATTGACATATCCGTCCGTGGTCTTGGCATTGTCAAGGGGTGAATTGGAGGCCCTTCGGTCCCGGTTGACCTCGGCCTTGGTGAGATACCCCGGGAGGCCGAAGACGTCTGAGTGGTAGGAGCCGCTGAGGTTAAGGCTCAGTATGTCGCTGGGATCCAGAATAATTTTTCCTCCCATGTCCCTGGCGCGGAACTTAGTGTTTTCTCTGTACCCTTCCGTCGCGTCATAGCCGGCATACAGGGAGCCGGAGATATTTTCCCGCCCCCCCGACAGGGAAACGGCCTCCTTGTGCTGTCCGTAACTCCCAAAGCCTGCCTCGGCCTTCAGAGTGGTTTTTTTGGTGGGGATTTTTGTGATGATATTGATGACGCCCCCTACGGCGTTGTCCCCATAAAGCACCGTACCCGTGCCCCTGACGATTTCGACGCGTTCGATCTGCTCCAGAGGGATTTCAGTCCAGTCCACACCACTGAGGTCTACACTGTTTACCCGCCTGCCGTCCACGAGGACCAGTGTGTTGGATGGCCCTGTTTCACCGAATCCACGCAAATCCACATTAACGGTTTTTCCGTTTCCATAGTAATCCCTCACGGAAAGACCTTCTTCCGTCCGCAGGAGGTCCGTCACGTTCCCGGCATTGGAATTTCTGATATCTTCTTGATTGATGACTGTCACATTCGCCGGGATCTTGCGCACTTCCTCCTGGGTCCTGGTACCCGTCACCACCACCTCTTCCATGAGGGCTTCTTCATTTCCGACAGGTTGCTGATCCGCTGCATTCCCGAAAAAGGGAATCCCGAGCAAACAGAAAAACGCCCCCCCCGTCCCAATCCATTTTCTTACGCTGTTGTCCTTCATCCGCTTGTCTCCTTTCCAATAGGTTTTAGTGCCCGGAGACAAAAAAATCCCCGGACCGAGTTTCGATCCGGGGATGTCCCTTTTTTACCCTCAAGATCCAACAGTTGTCTCCTGTCCGCGAGGAGTCCCTTCCTTGTCCAGGCAGGTCTTCTGACTTCCCTTCCTTTCCAGCGGCCTTCCCGTCCTTCAGCTCTTAGCTATGACATGCGCTGCTTCAGACAGTGGCACGAGTTGCCAAAAGGTTCCCTTTTTCATAATGAAAAGGGGAGGGTTACAGCGGCGGGCCCGTCCCCGACTTTCACGGGGTTCCCTCTTAAGCTTCACGAACACCTGAACAGGGCCTTTAGTAATCAAATACTGCCTCCAAAGTCAATAAAAAACTGCTTGGACTTATGGCGTGAGACTTCAGGCTCAGGGAACGTCCATGCCACAGCTCTTCCTACGAAACTGAAACCATTACACCGACCAATAAGACGGTCACCTCCACCAGTTCATTCAGGGAGCCCAGACAGTCTCCTGTAATCCCGCCTATCTTCTTCCTGCAATAGAGAGCCCACAAGAAGGTGACAAGGGCTGCTGATAGTAACAAAGGAACACCTGTCGCCCAGGTTGGTGAGAAGAGGACGGCAAAGATGCCCGCAACGGCCAGAGTGATGCCGGCCAGGACCTTGTGCCGGATCAAATGATTGCCCGAAAAGGCAAAAGCGATGCCCTCTTTTCGTGCGTTGGGCATGGAGACAAGCAGACACCCCTGCATGATTCTGGAGAGGACCAGGCTGATGATTACCGGACCGATCTGTGAGTGTCTAAAACAGAAGCTCCAGACGACGAATTTGAAAAGGATATCGAACGCAATCGCACAGACACCAAAAGTCCCCATCCTTGAATCCTTGAGAATCTCGAGAATCCGCTGCCTGTCTTTTTTACCTGGAAAGGCATCGGCACAATCTCCCAGTCCGTCCAGGTGGAGGGCCCCGGTAAAAAGCGATTCCGTGGCCAGTGCAAGCAGGGCGAAGACGGGGGTCAACCGGACGGCCCACGACTGCATGGCAAGGTAGAATACCCAGACTAATCCCCCCAAGAAAAGCCCCACAAGTGGAAATCCGATGATGGAGAGCGGGAATTCATTGGTCTCTTTCCCCGGAACCGGTAAAATGGTGAGGGTCCTGAAGGCCGTCACAAAAGGTCCAAACATGGGGTTCACTCCTTATTCGAGACACCCGCGGAACTGAAGGTGGCCATCTCGGAATAACATACCATGGCCTGTTTGATTATCTGGAGCGCAAGTACGGCACCCGTTCCTTCTCCCAACCTCATGTCAAGGGAAAGAATGGGCCGTATGCCTTCTTTTGCCAGGAAATTCCGGTGAAACTTTTCCGCTGAAGCGTGGGAGAAGAAGAGATAATCCCGGGTATTCCTTTCAAGCCTCATGGCGATCAAAGCGGCGGCAGATGCAATAAAGCCGTCTATGGCTACAGGGATTTTGTTCGAAGCTCCGCCTAATATCATTCCAACCATCCCGCCGATCTCGTATCCACCCACTCGAACAAGAATCCTGAAGGGGTTATTTCCCACTTCTTCCCTGTGAAAGTCTATACCTTTTTGGACCGCCCTTATTTTCCGTTCAAGGAATTCCCCTGCGGATCCTGTTCCAGCCCCGACGGTCGCTTCGGCGTTGAGCCCCAGCATTAGGCTGTATGTGGCGGACGCGGAGGACGTATTGCCGATACCCATTTCTCCAATACCCAGAATGTCCGCGCCTGATTCTTCCGCCAGATCAAAACCGCACTGAATGGCCCTCAGGGTCTCTTCCTCTGACATGGCAGGCTCTCTCGCAAAATTCCGGGTGCCGTATCCTGCCTTTCTTTTGATCAGTCTGGGCATGTCCTCCATGTCTGATTTGACTCCCATGTCTACGACATTGTAATCAATGCCGGCGTTGGAGCACATGACGCTGACCGCCGCCCCGCCGGCGGCCATATTGGCCACCATCTGGCAGGTGACCTCGGACGGGAAGGGGGTGATGTTTTCCTCGGTGATCCCATGGTCTCCGGCAAAGGTGAAGAATTTGATCTTATCAAGAACGGCCTTTGCATCTCCTTTGCTCAGGCAGTATCTGCACGCAAACTCTTCCAGCCGCCCCAGGCTGCCCTGGGGTTTTGTGAGATTATCCAGGTGCGCAACGATTTTCTTTTCAAGTTCGTTGTTGGCGGTGGATGTAATCCTTTTTGTAAATCGTTTCATTCAAAAAACCTCCTGAAATTGTTATGAGCAATTCAAAAAAAAGGCCCAGGTGAGGACAAATGTCCTGACCTGGGCCTTTTGCCATCAAGCCCGGTTCTCTCATTGCACGGGTACGTCTTCTGACTTCCTTCCCCCTTTGAGGCCTTCCCGTCCTTAGGCTCAGAGCTTCGAGCTATGCGCCGCGTCAGACAGTGGCGTTTTTCTGCAAAAGGGTCCCCTTGCCGAAATAGCCGCAGGGGCGGGGTTACAGCGCCGGGTGCGTTGCGGAATTACACCGCATTCCGTTTACCAGTGCAGCGTGTGCATATGTGGCCACCTGTTATTAATGATGGCTTGAATATTCCAGAAAGATCCAGATAACAGATTTGAGATGGTCATGTCAAGGCACAATTGGAACAGCTTGGCCACCTAGGCGGTCTTTCCCCCACCTTTTTCCAGCCAGACCGGAAAACGGGCTGACGGGCTCACCCAGCCCCTTCAACCCTTTATGCAGACAGGTATCCCGCAAATGCAGCAGTACACCTTATCCGCCTGTTCGGCGATCCTTCTGTTCAGAAATCCCAGCATATCCCTGTAGAGGCGGGCCAGACTGTTTTCCGGGACGATCCCGAAGCCCACCTCGTTGGTGACGAGGATGAGTTCCCTGTTCATTGCGGATACGCCCTTGCAGAGTCTTTCTACGTCCTGTTTTACAGCCTCTTCATTATCCCCACATTTGTGAAAGAGGTTTCCCAGCCAAACGGTCAGGCAGTCAACGACAACAACATTCACTTCATCAGCCAGATCTTTCAAGCGGGAGACAAGGTCGAGAGGTTCCTCGATGGTGGCAAAGTCCTCACTCCGTTCCTCCCGGTGTTGGCGGATGCGATCTGCCATCTCAAAATCAATAGCGAGTGCCGTTGCAAGAAAGACCCTTTCAGGCGGAAATTCCAAGGCCTTTTCGAGGGCGTAAGAACTCTTGCCGCTCCGTGCCCCGCCGGTGATCAGTACGATTCCACCCACAGTTGCTTCAACCTTTCCATGGAGCCAAAGGTGGCCTCCTTTGAAAAGACCTCCAGCGTTACCACGTCCTGAAAGCCTTTAAGATAGTGACTCACGAATTCTTTCAGAATTCTTTGGTCGCTTCTTTCCAGTGAGAGATGGTCCTTTCCATCAGATACACCGTGAAGATGTATGACCCGCGTGTTTTCAAGGTGGTGGGCCAGGGCTTTTTCCCAGTCATATTGGTAGAGCCACAGGTGTCCCACATCCATGCAGAAAGAGAATCCTAAGCGCTCAACAATCTCTTTGTTCCAATCTGCAGGATAGCCCAGGTTTTCTACTGCTATGGTACATCTTTCCACTCCGTCAACACTTGCGATCTTCTCACAGGTTTCCATGCTGTTTGATCGCCAGGCATCCTGCTGTTTCGGGTTTGCGTTTTGGTCGATTCCCTCCAAATGAAGAATATAGGCAAAGGGATGGAGAGGGTGGGTCAAGCGGATGATCTTGAGGGCCTGTTCCTGGAAGTACAACCTCTCCTGTTTGTCGGGACTGCCGGCCTTTTTGTCTATGGGGAAATGGACCGTAAAGGTGTTTCCACAATCCTTCCGGATTTGTGCCAACTCAGCGATGACATCCATGCCCGGAAGGTTGGAGAAGGATTCCGTTTCAAAGAAGACGATCTCGATATCGTCCACGATGGGTGCCATCTTCCTGACATTCGGGAGGAGGTCATCGGGATATACATAGGACGTACACCCGAGCCTGAATGGAAAACCGTTTTTGTGATGCGTTTCAGTATTCAATAGCCTTTGTCCTTTATCTTTCTATGTGTCCTATCTCCGGGATCCCCTGTTCTTTTGTTTTGCGCCAGGGCCTTTCCGGTCCGAAATAGGCATCACACAACCGCGATCCCTCATTCAGTCTGGTCTCGAAAAGTCTCCTGTAGCTTTCCAGTTCATCTCCGGCTGCTGAGGCCGGGATCCAGATGGGCTCCGCATAATGGATGCAGACCCTGGCGAAAGGCTTGGGAATCATGTATCGGTCCCATGAGTTGAAGACCCAGCAGCGGTCAGCTCCCCAGAGAACCGGAATCAGAGGCACTCCGGCATCACGTGCCATGATAACCGAACCTATTTTGGCCACCCTTGCCGGACCTAAGGGGCCGTCCGCCAGCATACCGCCGATTTCGCCCTCCTTTACCCTCTGGATGATGCGCTTGAGGGCCTCCGATCCTCCACGGGTCGAAGAACCTCGCACATCCTTGAAGCCCAACCACTTGGCTATACGGGTGGCATATTCGCCGTCGCGACTTGGACTGATCATCATGGTCACATGGCGTGATCCGAAGTAATGAAAATGGTAGGGCATCCTCTGGTGCCACGTGGCGTAGACGGCAGAGCCTCCTGCCCGCTCGCGGGCCTTCCTTTCCTCCTCCTCACCCTCAACTTTCACTACGCGACAGGAAAGCATTAACAACTTGATGACCAGGGCTGCCAGAGGGCAGATAATGATCAGGAGGATGGGATCATACCAGCGCAGGGTCGATTTATGAAGGGGAGTCTGTTTCATTTTCGAACGGATTATAGGCGGGATCTCTCGTATTCACAAGAGGAATTTGAACCGAAGCATTCTGTTGAACACCCGGGAAAAGTGCAGTGCGGTCTACACTTAATAAAGGGGGCCACGATGTTTCAAAGTCGCGGCCCCTTGTTTCAGGTTCTTGACGGAATCCTACCCAATCATCATCCTTTGATGATCCTGGGAATCATCATGTGGTGGTGCGGACAGATGGAGGTCGGGTTCTGGTACGCACAACCGGCAAATGCCTGGATATACCTTCTCAGGTCGGGAAAGGAGACGATTTCATCCACGAATCCCCGGTTGGCGCAGTAGATGGGCCGTGAATTGTCGTAGTATTGCTGGGCCAGTTCATTCATCTTGTCGATGGTGGGTCGCAAAGGCCTTCCGGCATCTTTTTCCTTCACCAGACGCCTTGAAAAAGACGCTGCTGCCGCGGTTTCCCCGTGCATCACATAGATCTCCGTGGTGGGGGTCCCGAGGGTGAAGGCGTTGTGGTTGTTGGCCGTGGGTCCTCCCATGACATAATGGGCGGCCGCCGTTCCCTTTCGGATGACGACACATATCATGGGCACGTCGGTCTGTTCTATGGAATAGATGAGGGACTGCCCAAGCCCCAACAGCTCCGCTTTTTCCGCGATATCTCCAACGTCGATGCCGCTGGTGTCCTGGAACCAGACGACGGGGATCCGGTCGCGTCCGCACAGGGTGACAAATTCGTTCATCTTGATGAGTCCCTGGCGGTAGAGTTTCCCTCCGATACCGGGATAGGGCGCGTATTCAGGATAATCGAGACCGAGAAATCCCTGGCGATTGCCGATGAACCCGACCAGCAGTCCGTCGATCTTGGCCAGTCCGGTATAGACTTCCGGGCCGTAGCCCGGTCTGAATTCCATGTGTTCACTGTTGTCAAAGATGCGTGCCAGCATTTC
>CAYUCJ010000106.1:0-9071 GCA_964443285.1 uncultured Desulfobacteraceae bacterium
GCTAGAATCCCGCCCACCTGGGCCATGGCCTCGATAATCAGGACCCCGGGCATGATGGGCCGTCCGGGAAAATGTCCCTGGAAGAAAGGTTCGTTCGCGGTAACATTCTTGATGCCCACCGCCCGTTTCCCCAATTCTATTTCTGTGATCCTATCCACGAGCAGGAACGGATAGCGGTGGGGAAGTATGCGTATGATATCTTCATAACCTAGGGGGAGATCCATTGCTATTCCTCGTCAGTTTTTTTCCAGTTCCTTCACGCGTTTTTCGAGACTCCGCAGCCTGGTATTGTATTCCGGAAGCCTTGTCAACAGCCCCGAAACCCTCAACCAGAGTCTGTGGGGCATGGTCGGTGTTCCGGAGACCACTTGTCCCGGTGCAATGGATTTTGCCACACCGGATTGCGATGCAATCATGACGCCGTCTCCCACCTCGAGATGGTCGGCTATCCCCACCTGGCCGCCCAACACCACCTGTCGACCTACTCTCACGCTCCCTGAAATCCCTACCTGGGCGACAATGACAGTGTCTTCCCCAATGGTGACGTTGTGGGCGATCTGCACCAGGTTGTCGGTCTTTACACCGCTCCTGATCCAGGTCCTTCCAAACGCTGCCCGATCGATACAGTTATTGGCCCCTATTTCCACACGATCGTCTATCTGCACGATTCCCAATTGGGGGATCTTTATCGATTGGGCACCATCGCGCACAAAACCGAATCCATCACTTCCAATCACCGTGCCCGCATGAATGATCACATCATTTCCGATCCTGCAATCCCGCAGGATGGCAACGTTCGGATAAATAACCGCACGGTTCCCGATCCGCACCCCGCCGCCGATATACACTCCGGGAAACAGTACGGTTTCTTCTCCAATCACGGCCCCCTCTTCGATGTAGACATTGGGATATACCGACACATTTTTTCCCAGCAAGCAGCTTTCATGACAGAAGGATCTGTCACTGACGCCCGGGAACCGGGGTACGTCTGGTGCAAAAACAGCCGCAAGCCGGGCATGGGAAATTCTTGGATTGCTGACGATCACCTGGGGCCCTCGGAAAAGCGGTGTTTGCTGCTGCAGGATCACCGCCGTGGCCGATGTGGCGGCCAGGCTTTCCTTGAAACGGCTGTTGGTAAGGAAAGAGATCTCCCCCCGCTCGGCTAACTCAAGGGAATTGATTCCCCTGATTCTCACCTGTTCGTCCCCGATGACTTCTCCTCCAACGATCATCGCGATCTCTCTCAGGGAAAAATTGGGGGGGGGCTCCGGTTTACTGATGGGCCTTGTCATAGGCTTCTATCACCTTGTCTGTGATATCAACGGCTTTATCAAAGTAGATCAGTCCGGGCATCTGCCTTTCAATAATCAGGACAAAACCTTCTTTTTCCCCCATGGTGCCGACAATTTTTTCAACTTCCTTGCCGACTTTTTTCCTGGCTTCCAGTTCAGCCTCCTTCATTTCCTGCGTGTATTCATCGTAAAGGTATTTGTAGTGCCGGCTCTTTTTGCCGAGTTCCTTCTGTTTATCCTCCTTGGCATCGAGGCTCAACATCATTCCCTGTTTTTTGAATTCAGCCTGTACCTTCGCCAGTTCAGCCTTTTCTTTGTCCAGGTTTTGCTGAAGTCCCTCAAATTTCTTTTTTAGCGCCGATCTGATCTTTTTAAAAGTCTCGGATCTTTCCTGGAACTGCTGCATGTTGACCACGCCGATCTTTCCTGAATTCTTGGCAAATGCCGAAGTGGTCAAACACATGCAAAAGACAGTAAGGAAAACAACGGTATATCTCTTCATAATCAAACCTCCCATTCACTGTTTCTCAAATTCCATTTAAAAGGCCCCACCCACGGTAAACTCCCATCTTCCCGAAGGCTCGCCAGTGCGCGGGTCCAGATTCTTTCCATATTCCATCCGCAGAGGCCCCACGGGTGAGTACCACCGGATCCCTGCGCCGACGGAATGACGGATGCCCTTGAAGGTAACTTTTTCATCCTTTTCGAACACATTCCCCGCGTCAAGGAAGACGAGTCCCACCACACCCTGTTCCTTTGCAAGGGGAAACCGGTATTCCAGATTATACACCATCATTTTTTCTCCGCCGATCTTGTCTCCCGTAGCAGGATCCAGGGGTGAGATGGCCGCATAGTCGAAACCCCTGACCGTATTAATTCCTCCCAGCGTAAATTTTTTAAAAACAGGGAGTTTGCCTCCAGGCCTTTTTCTTTCAAGTCCCCATCTGCCCTGTGCCAGGAAAACCGTATCCCATGGCAATGGAAAGTACCAGGCGGTTCTTGCCTCGTACTTGTTGAAATAGAGGTCGCCGCCCAGAAAGCCGCCGGCATATTCAAATGAGATGCTGTTGATCGAGCCTTTGTGCGTGTCCCAGGGACGATCCCTGCTGTCCCTGTTGATGCCCAGGGTGATACTGCTGGTCAGATTCTTGCCGATCATGTCCCTTATGTAAATCGATGCGGTGTCGGCAACGTTGCTGATGTCAGAATCATCCAGGGTGTAACTGACTGTTCCCCGTGTGTATTCATCAAGCCCCAGAAGGAAACCTAAGCCCAGGCTTCCACCCTGGCTGTTTTTGGTGTACTCGTCAAATTCCCTCTCCCATTTGTAGAGATTGGCTGAAAGGGAAATGGGTTCTCCCAGGAACCAGGGTTCGATGAAACTGAGGTTGTATTCACTCGATACGGATCCAAGCTTGGCAGAAGCACTGAGCCTCTGTCCCAGGCCCAGGAAGTTGTTCTCGGCAATCTGGAGAGAAAGGATAGTCTTGTCCACAGAACTGTATCCCACACCGAAACTGAACCAGCCGGTCGGTCTTTCTTTAACATGGACATCGAGGATCATCGAATCCTTTTCGCTGCCCCGTTTGGGTTGGATGGAGAGGTTTTCAAAAAAACCCAATCGATTCAGATTTTCACTGCTTTTCCTAATTGCCTCACCGCTGAAATAGTCTCCCTCAATCGCCTTGATTTCCCTCCTGATCACCCGATCTCTCGTGAAGGTGTTGCCGGTGATGTCGATCCTCTCAAAGTGAACCTTTGGGCCTTTGGACATTTTGTAGGTGATATCCACTTTCTGGTCCTGACGATCCTCCTTCGTCCTGGGGGAAACCTCTGCGTAGGCGTATCCCTCGTCCGCATAAGCGTCCCTCAACGCCAGCATGTCTTTTCGAACCGTTTCCCGGTTGAACACCTTTTCTTTTCCGATCTTGATCATTTTGAGCAATTTCTCGGAGGGCTCGATGAGATCTCCCTCGATGGAGACCTTGCCCACTGCGAATTGCAACCCTTCTTCTATCTCAATGGTAATCTCGAGGCCTTTGTCTTTTACATAGACTACTCTGGGCACACCGATCTTGGCATTGATATAACCGTGATTGTGATAGTAGGCCGATATCTTTTGAACATCGAAATCCAGTTTTTTCCTGTCCAAGTATCCCGATTCGGTGAGCCATGAGAAAAAACCTTTCTCGCTGGTCTCCATGATATCCTTGAGTTCGTCCCCATCGAAGGCTTTGTTTCCAAGGAATTGGATCTTTGTGATATAGACTTTCTTCTGTTCCTGAATGGAATACCTCAGCAGGACCTCATTGTTGGGCAAGGGCTCTGTGTGTTCTTCCACCACGGCGTTGTAGTAACCTTTTTGGCGATAAAACTCCTTGAGCCTGTTGGTGCTCTGCTTGACCTGGTTTTCGTCAAGGATGGAATAGAGCTTGACGCCCAGTTCCTTGCGCAAGTCATCATCTTTGATCTTTTTGTTTCCTTCGAAGGCAATCTTTCCGATCGAGGGCTTCTCCGTCACACGGAAGATGACCCGTTTCCCTTTGGGGCCATCTTCCGTTTCAATCTGCACATCTTTGAAAAACCCCATTTTGTAAACGTCGCGCAGGTCTCGATCCAACTGGTCATGGTTCAGCGGATTCCCTTTTCGGGTTTGGATCACCGCCAGTATGGCTTCTTTTTCGATCCGCTTGTTCCCGGTGATCTCCACGGAATCCACCTGGGGGACACCGGCTATCCTGTTGTAAAGACTCTCCACAAGCCGACCCACGGTTTCGGGAAGTGCATCCATGTCTTCAGCAACCCTGTAGAAGTAAAAAGGCGGCTTCCGGGCACTCAAATCAAAAAGCTTCACGTCAAGGCTGAGCTTCTTCCCTATCTGGGTCAGGCTCCCTTGGACGACGAATCTCGACGCGAGGTCTTTTCCTATTTTATAGCCGTCTTCTTGGCGTAGGGTCGAATAGGCCAGGGGGTGTTTGTTCACGAGGGCCGTACTTGCCACTTTGGTTCCGAGTTTTTCGAGACGCACGGAGAACATGTCTTGAAGCCCATTCTGGAGGTACGCCAGCTGGGCGGGTGCATTGATCTTGAAGGGCAGCACACTTATTTTCGGTTCTTCGGCCGCTGAAGCCGGTGGAATTGCAAATGAGAGAAAAAATACACACAGGATGGAAAAAACATTCCATCTCCCCCGCCTAGATAAGTTTTCCACCGACAATCTCCATTTGAGCTGACATCCTGGAGGCCAGCTGAGTATTATGAGTAGCAATCACCATGGCCATGCCTATCTCCTTATTGAGTCTCACAAGAAGCTCGGCAATTTCTTGACCGGTTTTCCAATCCAGATTTCCGGTAGGCTCGTCCGCAAGAATCAACCGGGGTTTCATGACCAGTGCCCTTGCAATGGCTACCCTCTGCTGCTCACCGCCCGACATCTCTCCGGTGCGGTGCGTGAGCCTCCGATCGAGACCCACCTCTTTCAAGACTTCCCTGGCCATGCCGGCTGCCTTTCCTGACGATATGCGCGCAATCAGCGCGGGCATCATCGTGTTTTCGAGGGCATTGAACTCCGGAAGCAAGTGATGAAATTGAAAGACAAATCCTATCTCACGGTTCCTGATGCGACAAAGGTGTTGTTCCTCCATGTTGTCCAGCTGATGTTTCCCGAATCTGACCACACCCTTTGAAGGTGGTTCGAGACTTCCCATAATATGGAGGAGCGTGGATTTCCCGACGCCGGACGCTCCGATGACCGCCAGGCTTTCCCCTGTTTGAACCTTAAGATCAATTCCCCGCAGCACTTCAATGGCTTCACCATGGTGCTGGTAGCTCTTATGGATATCTTCCAGGATCAGCACAATAGGCTCAAATGAAGTCTACTCATATCTCAAGGCCTCAACCGGGTTCAGCCTGGAGGCATTCCATGATGGATACAGGGTTGCCAGAAAAGAAATCGCCACGGCAGCCGTGGAAACCAGAACAACGTCCCACCTCTCGACGAGTACGGGAAGGGTTGAGATATAGTAAACGTCCGAAGGCAAAGAGATGAATTTGTATTTTGAGAGCAGATGGCACAACTCCAGTCCGAAACCGAGCCCAGTAAGGGTCCCTAGAGTCCCCACCAGCAAACCCTGGAGCATAAAAATGGACATGACGCTCCTGGAAGAGGCCCCCATGGTTCTCAATATGGCGATGTCCTTGCTCTTCTCCATGACGACCATGACCAATGTACTGATGATATTCAAAGCACCCACCAGTACGATCATGGCAAGAATGACAAACATGGTCACCTTTTCCAGTTTCAGTGCGGAAAAAAGGCTCCTGTTCATCACCTTCCAGTCCTTTGTCCAAAAGGGATACCCCAAGGTTTCCTGAACTTTGCGAGCAATAACATCCGAACGATCGATATCGTCCACTTTCATTTCTATGCCGGTCACCTTATCTCCCAGCCCGAGAAATCTCTCGGCTTCTTCGATGGACATGTAAAGCATGGTGGCATCGTATTCGTACATGCCCGAATCGAACAGCCCAACGATGCGAAACTTTCGCGTGTTAGGAACTCTTCCCAGGGGCGTCAGCCGCCCCTCCGGGGAAACCAGGGTCAGGACATCCCCCGGATGAACGCCTATCTGTCTTGCAAGTTCTTTTCCCAGTATCAACGTTGGGAACCCCTCTGATTGTCCAGTGATGGAAAGCAGAGATCCCTGTTTGACCATCTGTTCGATTCCCAGAACCTGTCCCACGGTCTCAGGATCGATGCCCCTCAAAACAGCGCCCGATACGTTGCCGGCATGGTTGACCATGACCTGACCGTAGATAAACGGGGTCGACCCCACGACGTCCGGAACCCCGTTCACTTTTTTCATAACGGCACGGTAGTCTTTGAAAGCGCCCCCATAATTCAGGACCAAGGCATGGGAGTTGACCCCCAGTATCTTGCCCATAAGATCGGCCCTGAACCCGTTCATCACGGAAAGGACCACGATGAGTGCCATGACACCCACCATTACACCCAGGACCGAGATGAGGGTGATAACAGAGACAAAAGTCTGCTTGCGCTTGGCTCTCAGATACCTCAGTCCCAGGAAGAGTTCGAACCACATATTCCGGTTAATCCTGTACGGGCTTCATCAATGGGAAGAGAATGACGTCTCTGATGGACGGGGCATCGGTCAAGAGCATGACGAGTCTGTCGATTCCTATGCCCTCGCCGGCAGTGGGCGGCATACCATATTCCAGAGCCGTCACATAGTCTTCATCCATCAACTGGGCCTCATCATCACCCTCTTCCCTCAAAGAAACCTGGTATTCAAAACGTTTCCGCTGATCGAGGGGGTCGTTCAGTTCCGTAAAACCATTGGCGATTTCCCACCCCCCAATGAAAAGTTCGAATCGATCGGTCAGGTCCGGATTGTCGTCGTTTCGCCTGGACAGGGGGGACACATCGGTGGGATACCCCACCACAAACGTAGGATTGATCAGTCTTGGTTCAACTAACACATCAAATAATTTTGTTAATACCTTTCCATGACTATCTTTTTTTGAAATATCTATCCCCTTTGAACTTGCCAGCTCTCTGGCATGCTCCGGTTCATCCACAATCCGCCTCTCAATGCCTCCAATCTCCGTCAGTGCGTCCGTCAGTGAAATCCTCGCCCAGGGCCCTGAAAAATCAATTGATTGGCCCTGGTAGCTGATCACGCTTTTCCCACAAATCGAATGAACCAGTTCACTGAACAAGGCTTCCGTCAGATCGATAAGGTCCTCATAGGTCGCATAGGCCATGTAAAATTCCAGCATCGTGAATTCAGGATTGTGTTTTATGGAAATCCCCTCGTTCCTGAAATTCCTGTTGATCTCAAAGACACGTTCCAGTCCGCCGACCACGAGCCGTTTCAGATAGAGTTCCGGTGCAACTCTCAGGTAAAGGGGCATGTCAAGGGCGTTATGGTAGGTTTCAAAGGGCTTTGCTGTCGCCCCTCCTGGAATGGGTTGCATCATAGGCGTTTCCACCTCCAGAAAATCTTTCCGAATGAAAAAATCCCGGATGGCCTGGATGATGCGGCCCCTGACGACGAATACATCTTTTACACTTTCGTTCACGACCAGATCAAGATACCTCTGCCTGTAACGGGTTTCCACATCGGTCAAACCATGCCATTTTTCCGGAAGAGGCCGGAGAGATTTGGAAAGGAGTTCAATTTCCTCCGCCAGCAGGGTCAGTTCGCCCGTGCGGGTTCTAAAAAATGGGCCTTTTGCGCGAACAAAATCCCCCATGTCCATCAACTTGAACGCAGCAAAACCGTCTTCGCCTATCTTGTCTTTTCGGACATAGACCTGGACGCGGCCGCTCCTGTCTTTAATGTGGATAAACGAGGCCTTGCCGAAGTCCCTTCTTGACATCATCCGCCCGCCGAGAGCATGAACCTCCGATTTCTTTTCGAGGGCTTCGCCATCGAGATCGCCAAGGCGCTCCAGTAACTCTGAAATGGTGGCATCGATCTGGGCCCCTGGGGGATAAAGGGCAATCCCCATATCAGCCAGTCTCTGTCCTTTGTTCAATCTTTCCGTTAAAATTGAGCTTTTCTTCTGCATGAGAGAAACAGCCGCCTTTCAAGAATGGTACTGGCATGTGGGAAAGCAAATCCACGTTCGGCTAGAGATTAAACAGAATTAACTAATCCAATTGTGTCTTCTAGTCAAGTTAAAAGGCAATGAATCCCCTGATTTCAGGAGGCTCAACGTTTCCAGGACGCTGCGTGGACGATCCCTGAGGAAGGATTATTGCGGCATTGAGACAAGCGATTGCGTCACGAATTTATGATTGTTTGTCAAATAATATCACGGATATCTCATTTTAAAGCTTACTTTTCGCATTGTATTCAAATAAAACCTATCTGACTCATGATCAACCAAAATTAGACTTGCAATCACCGGAGAAATCCGTTAAATTGATATCACAGTGGTTTCCTGCTTCTGATTCCCGTGCTGGAACAGCGGAAATTCGACCTCACGTGATGCCGGGGGCTAATGTATTGTCAGATGGGACGGGAGGAATGATCCTTCCTCTCCGAGTGGAAAGTTTTTTTATAAACTTTTCAACTGGATGAAAGACAAAAGTCAACATTAACCAAAAGGAGGTCGTCATGAAAAGGATTTTCATAATTGTAAGTGTATTGGCGTTTTTTGTGGCCCTTGTCCCGTGCACCCAGGCCCAGGAATTAAAGGTAGGGACACTCATGGCCATGACCGGTCCGCTCAAGGAATATGGACCCAATATTCTCAACGGGGCAAAACTTGCCGCGAAACAGATGACCGACGCAGGGTTCCAGATTGATGTCATTAACCAGGATACACAGACATCAGCGATCCCCGGCACCAACGCTGCAAAGAAACTTGTGCAGATTGACAAAGTCCCGGCAATTATCGGGGCCATTTCCAGTGGAGTTACCGTCCCTGTGGCCGAGTCCGTCACCGAACCGAACGGCGTTTTGCTGATTTCGCCGTCTGCCACGTCTCCATTAATCAGCGTGCTTCCGGCCGACCAGGGAAAGGATTTTCTCTTCAGAACCGCCCCATCAGATGCCCTGCAGGGCGTTATCCTGGGACAGCTCGCGGTCACTTATAACAAGACCGCGTCGGTCATCTATGTGAACAATCCGTATGGTCAGGGGCTTGCCGAGCAGTTCAAGAAATCCTTTGAATACCGGCACGGGAAAGTCCTCGCCATGATTCCAATCGATGAAAAGGCGGCGGAATCCTATACTGCGGAGCTCAAGA
>CAYUCJ010000107.1:0-8966 GCA_964443285.1 uncultured Desulfobacteraceae bacterium
CTTCCCTCGCCCAGGCAGGCCCTGTCTCCCATAAAGGGCATCTTTATGTGCAACAGGGGCATCGCCTTTACCGTGCCGGCGGCGCATCCGGCACACAAATACATGGTTTTGGCCGTCTTGGCGGCTGTTGTGCTTTCCTATTTTATCCGGCGCTGGGCCAGGAGACGGCAGGAAGAAACAGGACAGTTCTTTCCAACCTTCCGTGTATCCCTCTCTCTTATCATAGGCCTTCCCCTGATTGTGTGGCTGGCCTTCGGGGCCCCGGTGAAGATGAATGTTCCAAAGCTTACCGGCTTCAACTTTGTGGGCGGTCTGACCTTATCTCCCGAGTTCTGTGCCTTGCTGCTCGGCCTCATTCTTTACACGTCCGCCTTTGTGGCCGAAGTGGTGAGGGCTGGCATTCAGTCAGTGAGCAGGGGACAGAGAGAGGCCGCCATGGCATTGGGTCTGAAACCTTCCCTGGTATTGAATCTCGTCATCCTGCCTCAGGCCCTCAGGGTGATCATCCCGCCGCTTACGAGCCAGATGCTCAATCTGACGAAGAACAGTTCCCTGGCTGTGGCCATCGGGTTTCCGGATTTTGTTTCCGTGGCCAATACCACCATCAATCAGACGGGGCAGTCTATCGAAGGGGTAGCCCTGATCATGGCTTTGTATCTGATCTTCAGTTTGTCCACATCAGCCTTCATGAACTGGTACAACAAGAAGGCGGCACTGGTGGAGCGATAGGCTTTTTTATGAATGAATCAGCAGAAATTCAAACGCAGGAAATGAAACCCCCCGTGAGCAGCATTGGGGCCTTAAGGTGGGTAAAAACTAACCTGTTTAACAATATCCCCAATTCCATCCTCACTGTCCTGACGCTCTTTCTCCTGTGGAAGATTGTCCCGCCTCTCATCAGGTGGGCCTTCATTGACAGCGTGTGGCACACAACCGGGCAGGCATGCAAGACCGCAGCAGGGGCCTGTTGGTCCGTGATTACGGAAAACGTGCGCTTTATTCTCTTCGGGTTTTATCCATACGATTCGCAGTGGAGGCCCTTTGTGGCCATGCTGATCCTCTTCGGCCTCCTGTTTTACAGCCAGAACAGAAAACACTGGAAAAAATCCTTGCTCTATGCATGGGTTGCAGGACTTTTTTCCATGGGCCTCTTGATGAAAGGCGGTCTCTTCGGACTTTCTTCCGTTGAAAGTACCAAATGGAGTGGGTTGCCTCTCACACTCCTGCTCTCTATTTTCGGCCTCACCGCCGCCTATCCTTTGGGCGTCGTCCTTGCCCTCGGACGCCGATCTAAAATGCCGGCCGTAAAGTGGCTCTCCGTCGTGTACATTGAAATGATCAGAGGGGTGCCTCTGATCAGTCTCCTCTTTATGTCGGCCATCATCTTTCCGCTGTTCCTGCCGGAAGGGGTCACCATTAACAAGATCCTGCGGGCCCAGATCGCCATCATCCTCTTTACCGCGGCCTACATTGCAGAGGTGGTCAGGGGTGGTTTGCAGGCTATGTCCCGGGGGCAGTATGAGGCGGCTGAATCCATGGGGCTGAACTACTACCAAACCATGCGGCTGATTATTCTCCCCCAGGCGCTGAAGATCGTGATTCCCCCCACCGTGAGTATCCTGATTTCCGCTTTCAAGGATACTTCCCTTGTGGTAATCATTGCCCTGTGGGACCTGCTCAAGACCACCCAGTCGGTACTTGCCAACCCCGAATGGATGGGATTCAGCCCGGAGGCCTATCTATTTGTCGCCCTTCTCTATTTTGCCGGGTGTTTTTCCATGTCACGCTACAGCCGGAAGCTCGAGAAGGAACTGTCGGCCGGTGAACAACCTTGACACGTAGGTGGGCCTCTTTTGGTTCATTGCGAGCCACATTTGGAAGGCAACAAGAGGGATTTATGAAGGAAGAAGAGACAGGAAAAATTGAGACTGGACAATCTGACAACGCCATGGTAGAGATCATTGATATGCACAAATGGTTTGGCGATTTCCATGTGCTTCAGGGCATTGACCTGAACGTTCAGAAAGGTGAACGGATCGTCATTTGCGGCCCTTCAGGGTCAGGCAAATCCACCCTTATCCGCTGTATCAACCGGCTGGAAGAGCACCAGAAGGGCCGGATCATCGTGGACGGCACGGAATTGACCAACAACATCAAGAAAATCGAAAAGATCCGCGCGGAAGTGGGTATGGTCTTCCAGCACTTCAACCTCTTTCCTCACCTCACCATCATCGACAACCTCACCCTCGGGCCGTTGTGGGTGCGAAAGGTCCCCAAGGCCGAAGCCGAAGAAACAGCCATGTTCTACCTGGAGAAGGTGCATATCGCCGAGCAGGCCCGGAAATACCCGGGACAGCTCTCGGGCGGCCAGCAGCAGCGGGTCGCAATCGCCCGCAGCCTCTGCATGAAACCCAAACTGATGCTCTTTGACGAGCCCACCTCGGCCCTGGATCCCGAGATGATCAAGGAAGTTCTGGATGTGATGATTGAGCTTGCCCGGGAGGGCATGACCATGCTGGTTGTCACCCATGAAATGGGGTTTGCCAAGAGCGTCGCCCACCGGGTCCTCTTTATGGATTTCGGACAGATTGTGGAGGCCAACACGCCGGTGGAATTTTTCGACAACCCGAAGCATGACAGAACGAAACTCTTCTTGAGTCAGATTTTGCATTAATTTTGTTCTGGAAAGTGTTCGTCCGGGACGGCATCCTTAAACCCTCTCCGTGCAAATGGGGAAATCGGAATTGACCCTTTTGCGCGAAGATCAACAAAAAACGAAAGGAGAGAAAAATGGACGAGAAGCATGCGATTCACCCGGCGATTCCTCAACTGAAAGAGGATGTGAAGAAAGGACTGCTCACGCGTCGCGAATTCCTTAGATACGCAGGTTTGCTGGGCGTGTCCGCGGCCGCGGCAAGCCAGATGATCGGATTCCCCTGGCCCAGGAAAGTCATGGCCGCCAATATCAGGCGGGGCGGAGTGCTCAAGATCTCCCAGCAGATCCAGAAGATAGACCATCCTGCGCGATTTTCGTGGCTGATGCCGTCCAATTCCATGCGGCAGATCTTCGAGTACATGACCCTGACCGATGCCGACAACGTCACCCATCCTTATCTGTGTGAGAGCTGGTCGGCCAGCAACGACCTGAAGACCTGGACATGGAACGTCAGACAAGGCATAAAGTTCAATAATGGGGATACGTTTACCGCCGATGACTGCATTTTCACCATCACCCAGTGGCTGGACAAGGATGTGAAATCTTCCCTTCTGGGCCTGGTGGGTTCGTATCTTGCCCCCACCGGCATAGAAAAAGTGAATGATTATCAGTTCAAGCTGCACCTCAAGAGAGCTGAGATCGCAATCCCGGAACACTTCTTCCAGTATACGGCCATGGTATTAAATCACCGGACCTTTGAGGGCGACATGAAGAAGGCTCCCCACGGCACAGGCCCCTACACCCTGGAGACTTACAAGGAAGGGGAGATCTGCGTGGTCAAGGCCCGCAAGGACTACTGGCAGAAAGGATTTGACGGCAAACCCCTCCCCTACATGGATGAGATCCGGTTCATCGACATGGGTGGAGAACTGGCGCCCCAGATCGCGGCCCTCAAATCCGGGGAGATCGACGTGATCGATGCGTCGGACAACCCGGGACCACAGGTCATGAAGGCCGTGAAAGGCGATGCCCACATCAATGTCTTTCCCGTGGCAACGGCGACCACGCGGGTCATGCGCATGCGGGTCGATATGAAGCCGTGGACCGACAACCGGGTCCGCATGGCCCTGAAACTCTGCCAGAACCGGGAGAAGATTCTTGCCCTGGCCTATCAGGGAGAGGGTCTGCAGGGCCAGGACTTCCATGTCTACCCCAAACACCCGGAATACTGCAAAAAACCCATCCCCGCCTATCAGCCTGACCGGGCAAAGAAACTCCTGGCCGAGGCCGGTTACCCCAACGGCATCGACGTGAACCTGGCAGTTGGTTCGGAATGGACGGATGTTGTCCGCTACGCCGAGGTGCTCAAACAGGATGCGGCCCCGGCCGGCATACGGGTCAACATCCAGACCATGCCCACCAGCCAGTACTGGGAAAAGTGGACGGAAGTGGATCTGGGTGTTACACCCTGGACCCACAGGCCCCTGGGGACCATGGTTCTTAACTTGGCCTACGTAGCCGATGACAAGGGCAAGCCCGTGCCCTGGAACGAGTCGCGCTGGGTAGACAAGGAATTCAGTAAACTCCTTGCCGAGGCAAGCGGAACCCTGGATGTTGAAAAACGGAGGAAGATCTTCTGTAAGCTGGAGGAGATCCAGATGACACGGGGGTCTATCGGCATTGCCTACTGGATGAACACCTGGATGTGCTCCAACAAGAGACTCATGAATGTGAGGGCCCATCCCAACCTGATCTTCCTGTTCAATGCGGCCTGGCTCAGCGCCTGATGACAGATCTCCGGATGTTGAAAGACGGACCGGGCCTACCCGGTCCGTCCCGAATCCTCACATTATGGAACCAACATGGTTAAATTCATCGTCAGACGCATTTTTCTGCTCTTTCTCACCATGATCCTGGTCTCCATGGCCGTCTTCCTGATTACAGAGGCCTCCCCTGGAAACGTGGCGAGAAACATATTGGGAGCATTCGTTACGCCCGAACAGGAGGCCTCGTTTCTCGCACAGCTGGGGCTGGACAAGCCGGCGTGGCAGCGTTATGTTTACTGGTTGGTCGGTTCGGACTGGCAGGCATCGTCCAGGGTCGGCATGCCTTTGAAACGGATTCTCACCAAGAAGGACTTCGTGGAGTGGTGGGCCGTTAAACCGGACGGCGCCCTCATACGATGGAAGCTGGAAGGTGACGATCTGATCGCTGAAGTTCGCAAGGCGGACGGCAGCAAGCAAAAGATGAAAGACAATGAAAGGTGGACCGTCGACCCAAAGGGCGTGTCCACCTTTTGGGGAGTGGACAACGACAACCACGCTGTGAAATGGGAGAAAGGCGCCGACCGCAAGGTCTGGACCTTCATCATGGGTTCGGGCTGGAAAGAAACTTCCGGCGGCCCTGTGGAATATATTCCCCTCAAGAGAGGATTCATCCGGGGGGATCCCGGTGTATCCCTCCGTACGGGCAGGCCGGTGGCCAAAAGCCTCTTTGTCAGGCTCCGCAACTCCCTCGTACTCGCCGGTACCGCTTTTGTCATCGTGATGCCCCTGGCCCTCTTCCTGGGGCTCATCGCGGGACTCAGGGAGGGGAGCCTCAGGGACCGGGTCCTCTCCATCGGCGGCATGATGTTTTCGGTCATTCCGGAGTTTGCCACCGGTATTTTTCTCATCCTCATCGTGGCCGTCTGGTGGGGCATCGTACCGGGGGCCACGGTATTCGGAGAAAAGGCGCCCTGGGAACGTCCGGACATGCTCATCCTGCCCATCCTGACCCTGACCCTCATCGAGCTGGGGTATGTCCTGCGCATCACCAGGGCCAGTATGGTGGAGGTGATGCGGGCTCCGTACATCCGGACGGCCTTCCTCAAGGGTCTCCCTTACTGGCGAATCGTCGCCAAGCATGCTGTGAGAAACGCCCTGATGGCGCCGATAACGGTTATCATGCTGCACGTGAACTGGCTGATGGGCGGGATAGTCATCGTGGAAGTGGTTTTCGGATATCCGGGCCTGGGCAAGTATCTGCTGGATTCCGCCATGTATAAAGATATCAATGCCCTGGAAGCCGGAGCCATGATCCTGGTTATGGTGGCCGTGGGCACGCAGCTCATCGCCGATATTGTCTACACTTTCTTAAACCCGAGGATTCGTTATTCCTAAATAATGCGTAACCGGCATCCTCAATGGACAAACACAAGGAGTTGATGGTTGAGTGCATGGACGAGCAGGCGTTAAAAAATAGCGAGGGCCTTGAAGGGCCCCGGGCGACCAAGTTGGAGAGCACGCGTCTCAAGAGGATCCGGGGGGCCTTTTCCATCCTCTTTTCTTCCAAGATCGCCATGGTGGGACTGGCGATCGTCCTCTTCTGGGTCTTTGTGGCGGTATTTGCTCCGGTATTGAGCCGGTACACGGCACTCGAACAGGACTGGAAGGCACCGAATCAGGGCCCTTCGAGCCAACACATCCTGGGGACCGACGAACTGGGACGGGATCTATGGGCGCGTCTGATCTACGGCGCGCGCGTGGTTCTGGTCATCCTTCCCCTGTCCGAACACCTCTGGATCCCTGGTGGGACAGCCATCTGGGGTGTCCTGGTCGCCCTCATGGTGGGTATCATGCTGGGTCTCCTTGGCGGATATTATGGCGGGTGGATGGATGAAATCATCATGCGACTTCTGGATGCCATGATGGCCGTACCGATTATCCTCCTTTTTCTGATTATCATGACCGCACTGGGCGCATCCGCCCTCAATGTGGTCATTGCCATCACCATCGTGGGGGTTCCCGGAATCGCCCGCCTTGTCAGGAGTCTGACGCTTGACATTCGTACCCGGGAGTATATCAGGGCTGCACAAACCCGGGGGGAGAGGCCCTGGTACATCCTGCTTGTGGAGATCCTGCCCAACGCGCGCGGACCCATTATCGTGGATGCCATGCTGCGTGTGGGATATGCCATTTTTGCCATGGGAACCCTCGGCTTTCTGGGGCTTGGGATGCCGCCGCCCTCCCCCGACTGGGGCAGTATGGTCGCCAAGGGGCGCGAATTCATCCTCGAGGGAAGCCCATGGGCCGCCCTGTGGCCCTGTGTGGCCATTGCCTCCCTGGTGGTGGGACTGAACCTGCTTGCCGACGGCCTGAGAGAGGAATCCATGAGGTATCAATAATCCATGGAAGCAAAGAATATTCCGGTCAACCAGTTCGAAAACAGGAAAATGGTCCTCCAGGTGGATCAACTCTCTATCGCCTATGAGACCCGGAAAAGGGATGTCAAGGCCGTGCAGGATGTGTCTTTCCTGGTGAGAGAGGGTGAGACCGTGGGCCTGGTGGGCGAATCCGGATGCGGAAAGAGCACCATCGCTTACGGGATTGTCAATTTCCTCGGCCCCAACGGGAAAATCATCGGTGGAAACGTCCGCTTTTTGGGAGATGATCTGGTCGGTCGCTCGGAGGCGGAACTCAAGAAACTGAGGGGAGACCGGATCGCCATGGTCTTTCAGGATCCCATGCAGGCACTCAATCCCTCCATACGTGTGGGCGAACAGTTGGTGGAGGTTTTGACATGCCATCAGGGCATCGCCTCAGCGGAGGCCTGGGAGCGTTCCGTCAAGATGCTGAAACGGGTGCACATGCCTGATCCCGAGGATGTCATGAACCGCTACACCCACCAGATCTCGGGTGGACAGCAGCAGCGGATCGTCATTGCCATGGCCATGCTGAACAACCCGGCGCTCCTGATCATGGATGAGCCCACAACGGCTCTGGATGTGACCGTGGAGGCCGCCGTCCTCGACCTGCTGGAAGATCTGAAACACGACTTTCAGACAGCCAATATCTTCATCACCCACAATCTGGGGGTGGTAGCCAGAGTCAGTGATTATCTCTGTGTGATGTACGCCGGAGAATTGGTGGAACGTGGTGAAATCAGCGAGATCTTCCACCGGCCCTGTCATCCCTACACCATGGGGCTGCTGGCAAGCGTCCCGCGCCTGGGAGAAAGCAAGCTGGATTCCGTACTTCACCCCATCCGGGGCCGGGTGCCCGCTCCAGCTCTGCGGCCTGACGATGAGTGCATCTTTGCCCCGCGTTGCGACTATGCCACGGAAAGATGTCGTGAGGGTCGCCCGGCCATGCATGAAATTACCGGAGGACATTTCGCACGGTGCATCTACGCCGGGGAGATCGACAGCCGTCCGCGCACCACGAAAAGCCCTCTCAGGGCGCAGCAGATCAAGACCCTCGTGGAGGCCGGCGCCCCCAAAGAGGAAATCCTCAGTCTGGAAAACCTGAAGGTCTACTACCCTCAAGAATCCAACTCCATCGTGAGTATGTTCGGCCTTGGCGAAAAGAAGTATGTCAAGGCCGTGGACGATGTGAGTGTGAGGCTGGCCAAAGGACGGACCCTCGGCGTCGTGGGGGAGTCCGGTTGCGGTAAATCCACACTGGTCAAGGGCCTCATCGGGCTGGAAGAAATCACCGCCGGCGAGGTGGAATTCCTGGGTATCGATGCGACACGCACGGTCTCCGGCAGGGATACGGATCTGATTCGGGAGATGCAGATGGTCTTTCAGAACCCGGATTCCACCCTCAACCCCTCCTATCCCGTGGGCAAACAGATTGCACGTCCCATAAGGAGGTTCAAGACGGTACCGAGAAAGCAGGTCAAGGAGGAGGTCCTGCGGCTCCTGAAGGCCGTACGTCTGAGCTCGGCCTACTACGATCGCCTCCCCAGGCAGTTGAGCGGCGGAGAGAAACAACGGGTGGGGATCGCCCGGGCCCTGGCCAGCCGGCCGGATTTGATCATATGTGATGAGCCCGTATCCGCCCTGGATGTGTCGGTACAGGCCGCTGTCATCAATATGCTCCTGGAAATCCAGGAGGTGTACGGCTCGTCCATGATTTTCATCGCCCATGACCTGAGTGTAGTCCGTTTCTTCTCCGATGACATCGCCGTCATGTACCTGGGACAAATTGTAGAGATCGGCCCGGCCGAGGCCATTTACGACCCGCCTTACCATCCCTATACTGAAGCCCTGTTGTCCGCCGTTCCCATACCCGATCCGGACGCCCGGCAGAAACAGATTCGCCTGGGCGGTAATGTTCCCAGTGCCCTCAATCCCCCTTCGGGGTGCCGTTTCCATACCCGTTGCCCGCGGCGGAAGGAGATGCTGCCGGATGGCGGGCTGATCTGTGAGAAAGAGACACCGCCGTGGCAACAAAGTGTGGAAGGCCACCGCATCTTGTGCCATATCCCCATCGATACACTCAGCAAGGTGGAGCCCGTGGTGCACAAAAAGGTCCAGGCCTCATGA
>CAYUCJ010000108.1:0-6946 GCA_964443285.1 uncultured Desulfobacteraceae bacterium
TTTTAAACCATCAGGTATTTCTTTTTTATTTCCTCATTCTTCTCAAAATCTGCCGCCGCTCCTTCAAAGCGGATGTGTCCATTATCGATGACGTAGACGCGGTCGATCAATTTCGAGGCTGATTTCACATTTTGCTCGGAGAGGAGAATGCTGATTTCCGATTGCTTGAGGGCCAGGATTTGGTTTTCAAGTTCCCTGACAACAAGAGGAGCCAGGCCTTCTGTCGGCTCATCAAGTAAAAGCAGATCAGGGCTGCCCATTAAGGCCCTGCCGATGGTGAGCATCTGCTGCTCACCACCACTTAAAAACCCGCTGCGTCTGCTTTTTATCGCCTTGAGCGCCGGGAACAGAGTATACACCCGCTCTTTGCTCCAATCGGTTTTCCTTTGATGAACGATTTCGAGGTTGTCATCCACGCTTAAATCGGCAAAAACCCTTCGATCGTCAGGAACATAACCGATCCCTTTGCGAAAGAGGATATGAGGTTTTTGCCCTGTGACGTCCTCTCCCTTAAAGCTGATTCTCCCACTCAAGGGCGGCGTCAATCCATGGATGGATCGTAAGGTGGTGCTCTTCCCGGCGCCGTTTCGTCCCAAAAGGCCTACCACCTCTCCCTTGTTAATTGTGAGAGATACATCGAAAAGGATGTGGCTCGAATCGTAATACGTATTTATATTGCTTACATCCAGCATTGGTCGTTTTCCCCCAAATAAGCTGCCTGGACGGCCTCGTTGCGTCTCACTTCGTCACAGGCGCCCTGTATAATGGAGTTTCCCCTGACCATGACCATTATTCTATTTGTGATGCCGAAAACAATATCCATATCGTGCTCACAGAAAAGGATTGTCAGGCCGCGCTCTTCACACAGACGCTTGATCAACTCAATACAACGGGAGGTTTCATCGGGGGCCATGCCGGCGGTCGGTTCATCAAGGATTAAGAGCTCAGGATTCCCGCCCAATGCCATGGCTATCTCCAACACTTTGCGGTCGCCATGGGAGAGCAAACCGGTTTTGCGATCTTTTTTCTCCATGAGGCCGACGCTCTCCAGAATTTTATTGGTTTCCCCAACCGCTAATTTGGTGGCAGGAGTGATAAAGTCCCAGGTCTTTTTCTTACGGGACAAGACCGAGATCTGGACATTTTCAAAAACAGACAATCGCTGAAATACGTTCACGACCTGAAAAGACCGGGAAATCCCTTTCCGGCATATTTCGTGAGCCGGCAACCCTGTTATATCCTGGTCTTTCAAAAAGACCTTGCCGCCGTCGGGTTTTAGCAAGCCGGTGAGGAGGTTAAAGAGTGTTGTTTTCCCGGCGCCGTTAGGGCCGATGACCGCAACAATCTCGCCTTTTTCCACTTCAAGGTCAGCCCGATTGACGGCCATGAATCCATCAAACGATTTTGACAATGATTTCACCCGTAACATTCATGACTCCTTTACGGCCGGCTCCATCGCTCTCTCTCGAAAACCCTTATGAAGCTTTTCCTCGACATACCCGAGAATCCCGTCCGGCAGGAAGAAAATCACCAGCATCATTAAGATGCCCAACGGCAATGTCCAGTAATCCGTATAGCCGCTTATGAAGGTTCGCATGCAGATGATAATGGCGGCGCCGAGGAAGGGGCCGAAAAAAGTAAACATCCCGCCGAGTAAGCACATAATCAGAATTTCAAGGGAGAGGGTCCAAAAAAGCATGTCGGGGAAAACCGATGTTTCCACCACAACAAAGAGAGATCCTGCAACTCCTGCAAAAAATCCGGCAATGACCAACACCAGGAGTTGATGGCGGTGGACATTAATGCCTATCATCGCGCTACGGACCGGATTGTCGCGGATTCCCTGGAGGACCCTGCCAAAAGGGGATTTTATGATTCTATACATGCAGAAGACGGAAACCGCGGTGATCAGCAGCACAAAATAGTAAGTAGCCTTCTGGGATGAAATGACATCCGGCATGGGAATGCCGCTTATACCGTTATCGCCTCCCGTGAAGGAATACCATCGGTAAATAACAATCCAAACCAGCGAACCGAGTGAAAGTTGAAGCATTCCGAAATAAAGTTTTGAAAGGCGGATGCAGATCAACCCCATAATGAGACTGAGAAGTGCTGCTACCAAGGGTCCTACAATGAAACCGAGCCAGGGGGAAAGTCCGCTTTTTTGGATCATCAGGGCAGTTGCATAGGCTCCTGCCCCGTAGAACACAGCATGGTGAAACTGATATATCCCTCCATAACCGAGAGGCAGGTTGAGGCTCGTTGCCAAAAGACCGGTCAGCAAAATCATTGAAGTCAAATAGACATAAAAACGTGACAAGAACAGGGGGAACAGGAAAAGGAGAACGAGTCCTGCTATCGTCCAGACGCCACCCTTGTCATGAAAAATCCTTTTAAGCATAGTTCCCCGCGAGCTCCGGTCACCACGTTGATTTGAGGAGTCCTGTCGGTCTGAACAGCAGGACTACGATAACGGCTGCATAGGGAAAAACAATCCCGAACTGAGGCCAGGCCAGAATGCCGATCGACTGGGCCATGCCAAATATGAGGGCCCCCAAGAGGGCCCCCCACATATTACCCAACCCGCCGATAATTACGATGAGAAAGGCTTCCATGATGAGTGTATGGTCCATCCCCAGGCTGATGCTTACCGTCGGAGCCACAAGGGCTCCGCCCAGCCCCGCCAGAAAACATCCGATCACGAAAACAGTGGCGAAAACCCAGCTTACATTGATACCCACCGCGCTCACCATTTCCCTGTCAACCGCGGCGGCTTTGGAGATCTTTCCTATCTTTGTTTTGTTTACAAGAAACCACAAAGCCACCGCCACAATCGGAAAGATCAGAACGAGAAACAGATTGTAACGAGTGAGGGTGACGCCCTTAAACAAATCAACCGAGCCCTCCAGAAACCGAGGGGCTGATACGGATTTGTAACCCGTTCCCCAGACCATCTTCACCAAATCCCCAAACACGAGGGAAAAGGCAAAGGTGAGCAAAAGAAGCATAAGGTGTTCCCGTTCATAGAGATGTTGAAAGAAACTTCTTTCAACGACAAGGCTGACGAGAGCGACAACCAACGGTGCGATGAGTATCGCCATCCAGAATCCGGTTGTTCCGCCACCAAAGGCATTTGCTACGGTAAAGGTTACAAAAGCGCCGACCATATACAAAGAGCCATGCCAGATATTGGGGATTCTAAGCACGCCCAGTATGAGGCTTAATCCGGAAGCAACAATGAAAAGGACTACGGTGCGGCCTAACCCCACAAATATCTGGGTCAGCAATGATGGTGATATGATCGTGTAAATGAAATCCATTTATTGCGTCCCCCTTGGGAGGCCTATTTCTTGCGGGTTTTCAAAACCTCTTCACACGTGGGCATATAATCCTTATAGGGTATGGTTACGATATCTCCGGCAACGAGAAAGTTATATTTCGGGCTTTTCATCGTCTTTCCGAACATCATGGGCAATCCAAGCTGATGATCGCAGGCGCGCATTTCCAATTTGCCTGCGGGGCTGTCGATCACCATGCCTTCCAAGGCGTTGATAAACTTCTCCGTGTTCACTGATCCCGCTTTCTTGAAACCCTGTGCGATCAGTTTTCCTGCGGCATAACCGAAAAGCGCAAACATCTGAGGGTAACGATCGTATGCTTTCCTGAATTTCTCTACATAGGCTTTGTTGCTTGGTGATTCGGGATAATAGAAAAGGTAAGGGACTGTTCCATAGATGCCCACGGGTCCTTCCGGACCGAGAGGCCCCATAATGCCGTAGTCGACAACCGTATGCTGATAGATCGGAATTTTGGCGAGAAGGCCGGTTGCTTTGGCGGCTTTGGCAAACGAGACCATGGAAGCGCCCCCCGTGGCCGCAATAAGGAAATCGGGCTTCGCACTGATGATCTGAGAGATGTAAGGAGTAAAGTCGGATTCCCCTACTTTCCACCAGGTCTGTCCAAGGAGCTGCACATCAGGTTTTCGAGCCTTCAGCTCTTTCCAAACGGATTCGGCGATGGCGTGGCCGTATTCGTAATCATCACCGGCAATCCAGTACTTGACGTAGGGCATCTTGGACAGCGCAATGGCCGCCGCTCTGCCAGCCATGGCCGTATTTTCGGCAACGCTGAAAACATACCGGTGCCCCTTTTCACCCGTGATTTTTTCGGACCTGGAATTGGTGACGAGGAACGGTATTTTTTCCTTCTTTGCCAGTTCCGACACGGCAAGGGCAGTCGCGCTGTTGATGGTTCCCATCAGCACATCGACTCCTTCTTTCAGGACCAGTTCCTTGGCCATGGCCAATCCGATGGCCGGGTTGAATTTCGAATCTCTTGTAAAAAACTCGATCTTTTTCCCCAAAACACCGCCCTTGGCATTGATCTCTTCAACCGCCAATTTGAAACCATCGAGAACATCCTTGGACAGGTTGGCCGGGGGGCCTGAATAGGTGTCCACAATGCCAACTTTAATGGTGCCTGCTGCGTAAGAGGCGGGGGAGAAGCAAAGCCCCAGAAATCCGGCCATGAGAATAGAAAGATAAATTATCCTTTTCATAGAACATTCTCCTTATTATCCTAACGATTTTACGAGTTCGGCTCCTTGCTTTTATTCCATGTAGGCGCCTTTTTCGGCGCTTACCGCATGCTTGGCAAAGGAAGCAAGATAGCCCTTGGTCACTTTCGGCTCCGGCGGTTTCCAGGAGGCCAACCTTTTCCTGATTTCCTCATCGCTTAACTCCACGCCGACTTTCCTGGCTGGAATATCTATATCAATGATATCTCCATCACGAAGCACGGCAATGGGGCCTCCGACCATGGCTTCAGGCGTCAAATGCCCTACACAGGGCCCGCCCGACGTACCGGAAAACCTTCCATCGGTAACGATGGCCACTGATTTGTCAAGTCCCAGATCTACGAGCATCCAAGTGGCCATCACCATCTCTCGCATTCCGGGCCCTCCTTTGGGACCTTCGTACCTTATGACTAAAACCTCACCTCCCTTCACTCGCCCTGCCAGCAGGGCATCGATACAATCCTCTTCCTGTTCGAAGACAACGGCGGGCCCTCTGTGTTTCTGCATTTCCGCTCTGACCGCCGTTTGTTTCACCACGGCAACGCCCATGTTGCCTTTCAGGATGGCAATGCCTCCATTCTCGCCCTTTGGATTGGAGAGCGGGCGGATTATCTCCGGATCCTTGACTTCAGCGTTCTTTAAATTATCCTTCAAGGATTGGCCGCTCGAAGTCATCACGCTTGTATCCAGAAGGCTCTCAATGGATTTCATGACCGCCTGTAAACCGCCGGCTCGCTCGAAATCTTCCATGAGATACCTGGGGTCCGAAGGTTTGATTTCCATGATGGACGGCGTTTGCCGGCTGATGTTTTCGAAGTCGTCCAGCGTGAAGGGATAATCCAATTCATGGGCCAGAGCGGGAAAATGGAGGGTCAGATTCGTGGAGCCGCTCGTAGCGCAACAGACCTTCACCGCGTTGAGAAAGGCGGCCTGACTCATTACATCATTGGCCTTGATGTTATTCTGCACGAGGCCCATCACCTTCCGGCCCGCTTCCTCCGCCAGGTTTTCCAGATCCGGTTCGGTGGCGCACAGGGCCGAATTTCCGGGCAAGGAAAGACCAAGGGCCTCAGCGGCAATGCACATGCTGTTGGCCGTCCCCATAAGGCAGCAGGCTCCGGGACCGGGGCAGACACAGCCCTCGACCTCCCGCAGCTCCTCGTCGCTGATCTTGCCCTGTTTGTGCATTACGAAATATTTCCCCATGGACGATACGTCCAGCCTGTCTCCTTTGTACTGTCCGGCCGGCATATATCCGCCGGTGACCAAGACGGTGGGAAGGTTGCATCGGGCGGCCGCCATGAGAAGACCGGGCACAATCTTGTCGCAGGTCCCGATCATCACCACGGCGTCATAGCTGGCATGCTCTACCATCATCTCTACGGAGGACGCTATCAAGTCGCGGCTGGGAAGGATATATTTGAAGCCTTCGTTTCCACTCCCCTGGCCGTCACAGGGAGCCAGCACGTTGAAAATGGTTGCAAATCCCCCGGCGTCAATGATGCCGCGCTTGACAGCCGCGGCAATTCGATCGAGATGGATTGAGCCGGGAAGAATTTCATTCCAGGTATTGGCAATGGCCACCAGAGGCTTCTCCAGATCCTGCTCGGTGGCCCCTAAACATTTCAGGAACACCCTTCGCATGTAATACTGGGGAACATCGGGACTCAGATTTTTGCTTCTCAGTTTAGGTTTCATCTCCACCCTCCGTCATTGGGCCCAGCACAGTAAAGAATGAGGACTAAAGTCAAATATTAGGGTTCAATTTGAATATGCAAAAGTCCCTCTGCCCCAGCTTTTCCGCCTTGGTCAGCTTGCCTGAAGCAACTGAAACTATTTCTTCAAATATCCGCCTTCCGGCCTCTGTCCGCTTTTCCTTTCCTTCCAGGATGCGGCTCACATCGATATCCATGTTATCTTTCATTTTGCGATAGGTGCTCCGGTTAGCGGTAATCTTGATGACCGGCGCGATAGGGGAGCCCACGGGAGTGCCCCGGCCGGTGGTAAAAAGAAAGATCTGCGATCCTCCGGCCGCCATGCCGGTAAGCTGCTCGATGTCATGAGCCGGGGAATCCATGAATACCAAACCTTTTTGCGTGGGCTGAGACCCGTATGAGATCACCTCTTCAAGGGGCCCTGTTCCTGCTTTGTAAATGCACCCAAGAGATTTCTCCTCAAGGGTCGTTATTCCTCCGGCAATGTTGCCGGGTGAAGGATTGCCCTGGCGGATGTTCATTCCAGCCTGATCGGCCATGTTCTCCCACCAGGAAACGGCATCGAGAAGCTGCCGGGCGATCTCCGGGGTCCTGGCTCTTTTGGCCAGGAGATGTTCGGCGCCGATCAACTCAGGCGTCTCGGAGAGGATCACCG
>CAYUCJ010000108.1:7046-8893 GCA_964443285.1 uncultured Desulfobacteraceae bacterium
ACCGAGCCGCTTCCTGCGAACAACCGACGCTGGGAATAACCAGCACGATATTTCTTGTCCCCGCCCTCCCGTCCATCCGGCGATAGCCGTGGAAATTCATCGTCTTCCCCTTAAGAGCGGCTTGCTGGCCACGTTTTGAACGTGAACGTGTTCTCCCCGGCTGATATTTTTCAGGCTCTGCCCTATAGGCTCCCCATACTTGATCACTGAGTCGCCTTTTTTGATATCCCTCAATGCCAGTTTGTGGCCCTGGGGAATATCCGATAAAAGCTTGATCTTCTCCATAGTCCCTTGAATTTCTATTGCGATCTCACTGCCGCCCGGCAACGATTCGAGGGCTGTGGCAACGTTGTCCTTTTTATCGATTACGATGGTTTTGATTTTAGTCATCCGCTAATCCCGTGTGGTGAGGTCCCATCCAATGGAATGGCATCTCCGAAAATCATCCACTATGACCACGTTGTTAGGGGAATAATGAGGCCTCCCGTCGGAAATATTGCCACGCGCGCCTCGGTATAATCGCGTTCGAGCAATTTCACGCCTTCTTCCACTGTGGGGGCGTAATCAAATCCCATAGTGCGGGCTGCTTCCTGCGAAACTGATGGAGACACCAATACAGTCCTTATCTTTGGACGCAGGATCACGCAGGTCATGGCCATGTTAAACTCTACCGGCTTATCCGATAGGAACGGCTCCCCCTTGGACATGTTCTCCTTGACGTACTCGGCGACGTTGTCATGCGATCGCTCTCGCACCAGATTAAAGGAGTTGACGAATTCCCCGGATATCGGATCCCCGGCGGGAACGACCATCAAGACTGCGCCGTCTTCCCTGGTGATGAGATCAGGTGCATTCAGTCCCTTGCAGAATTGGTGACCATGGATGTGGGGGTAGGTCGAAGTGATTGTGATATCGACTTTTTCCTCGAATCTGACCCCGAGGGTTTTGTAGCATTCTTCAACCGCGCCTTCAAAAGCCGACTCAAGGCCCCCGCCTATTATGCGGACAATCTCTCCGTGTTGGTTATAGACGCAGTTTATGGAATAATCGAGGCCGATGGCCTGAGCGGCCTTTAAACAATTCTCATGGAAAGGGTTGCCTTTGGTGACGCCGGCCATGAATCGGGGATGAATGGTGTGCCTCATGTGATGGTCCCTGACAAACTCAAAATTACTCACTCCGGGCATCAGGATTTTGGGACCGCCGCCGAATCCGGCCATGGGATGAGGCAAGATGGAACTGATGCCTATTTTCAGGTCTGCGCGGGCTACTTCCGGATTGATTTTGACGACCCGGCCGCTTTCGGCGATTGCGACGGGCACAAGATCAGGCTGCCAGGCATCGTGCTGGACGATTTTGTAGGAGGACACCACCTCTTTTCCCAACCTGGATTCAAGTTCTTCACCGGTCATGGGAACATGGGTTCCAAGGGCAATGACGATGGAGACCTTTTCCCTGGCAGCCCCGTGCCGGGACAAATACGGGAGCAGAACCTGCAAGATATCCGCAACGGGGGTAGGACGGGTCCGGTCGTCGACGATAATTGCAATTCTCCGGGCGCCTGAAATCATGTTTTCCAATGGAGGTGTTCCAAGGGGACTTGTGAGCGCCTCTCGAGTCAATTCCGCGACCGAGGTTGTGGGAGCATCTTCTTTATTTTCTATAAATTGGGAGACTGACCATTGCGGAGGCAATGGAAAATACATCTTTTCGCTCCGGCTTGAACACAAATAGTAGTGCTGTGTCATAACTTTCTTCCGTTACCGAAAAGATAAGAAGTTGCTTTTGCTTTTAAGAAGTTGCTTTTCCGAAGCGGAAGAATCGGAAAAGGTTAATTGTGTGCCGGA
>CAYUCJ010000109.1:0-8827 GCA_964443285.1 uncultured Desulfobacteraceae bacterium
AACACAAGTGGAAGATTCTCCCCCATTTTTCCGCTCACAGAATCCAAAACCTCTTGACAACATCAAATAGTTATTTAAAATATGTATTTTAATTACTGAAAAACGATCACACTCCAAATAGGTGAAGACATCATGAGAAAGCCGCGGATCGACGGGCAGGAAACACGCCGGCACCTTCTGGAGGCAGCCTGCGAGGTCTTTGGAAAAAAGGGATTCCGGGCGGCCACCATTGCCGAGATCTGCCGGGGGGCCCGGGCCAACACGGCGGCTGCCAATTACCACTTCGGCAGCAAGGAAACCCTTTACGTGGAAAGCTGGCGATTCGCATTCGAACAGTCCTCAAAGACCTATCCCCCGGATGGCGGTGTTGCTCCTGAGGCCCCTGTTGAGGACCGACTTCGAGGCCGTATTCTTGCAATTATAAAGCGCATCTTTGATCCCCAAAGCCATGACCTGGACATCGTGCACAAGGAAATGGCCAACCCCACGGGTTTGATTGCTTCCGTCATCAAAAGGGCAAAGGAGCCTCTTTTCCAGGGATTCGCGGCCATTGTCCGGGACCTATTGGGTGAGGAAGCCACCGAGCAACACGTTCGCCTCTGTCTTATGAGTATCCACGCCCAGTGTTTCGGTCCGTTGATGCAGGAAAGACGCCTTAAGATGGGTTCAACAGAGGCTCTGCCTCCGCCCCTCGACTCGATTCCGGAGGACGTGGAAACCCTTTGCGACCACGTTACCTGTTTCAGCCTGGGTGGGATCCGTGGAATAAGGGACCAGATAGAGTCGGGGGAAACTTCTGCCACGAAGAAGTCCAAATAAGGGAGGGTTGGAAACAGGCATGCCGGCAACTTTATCATCTGGAGGACTAAAAGATGCAATATAAATTCAGAACCGATCATTGTCCACAGGGGGCAAAACGGGGCGAAAGACAAAAGTGCGGGCAATACAAGGTTGCCAAGGTGGCTTTCTTGCTGGGCGCCCTTTTCCTGGCTTTTGCTTCTCCGAGAGAATCAGCGGCCGGCCCACCCCGCCCTGGGGCAGGTGCCCCCCCTTTGGTCACGGTGGCACCGGTTACCCTCCAGGATGTCAATCCGCCGGTGGAATACGTCGGTCATGTAGAGGCCATCCAGGTGGTGGACCTTCGCGCGCGCGTCGAAGGTTTTCTGGAACAAGTCAATTTCAAGGAAGGCAATTTCGTGCAGGCAGGGGATCTGTTGTATGTTATCGAACAGGATCTCTACCAGGCCAAGGCCGACGCCGACAGGGCCCGAGTAGCCCAGGCCCAGGCAGCGCTCACACGGGCCCGCCAGTATCTTAAAAGGGTACAAACCGTTCGTTCGGGAGGGGTGTCCGCAACGGACATTGATAATGCCGTGGCCGAAGAACTTGGGGCCAGGGCCCAGCTCCAGGAGGCCCAGGCCACCCTTGAGCGCTCGGAACTGGACTTAGGGTACACCACTCTCAAGGCGCCGATCAGTGGCCGAATCGGCCGCACGGCATTTACCCGCGGCAACCTGGTCGGCCCGACATCAGGTCCGCTCGCCCGGATCGTCCAGATGAATCCCATTCGGGTGGTCTATTCCATCAGCGAAAACGATCTGTCAGCCGTCCATTCAGCCCTCAAAGATGCGGATCAACGCAGGAAAAATGCGCTGCTGGTGCCTCGTATCAGAATGGCCGACGGCGAGGTATACAAGGGCGCCGGAAAGATTGATTTTGTGAACAACGAGGTAGATCCAAGTACCGGCACCATCGCGGTCCGGGCGGTCTTTGACAATCCTGACGGCCTGTTGCTGCCGGGACAGTATGCCACCGTACTGGTCAGCAAGAGCAAGCCTAAAATGCTGCCGGTTGTCCCGCAATCCGCCGTTCAGGAAGATCGCGAAGGCCCCTATGTGCTGGTGGTTGACAAACAGAGCAGGGTCAACCAACGGCGGGTCAAGACAGGGCCTTTTGTCGGCTCACAATGGGCAGTCGAATCGGGACTGGCCGAGGGGGAAATGATCATTGTCCAAGGGGTACAAAAAGTCCAGCCGGGGCAGATCGTAAAAACCGCCGTGGCCGATCGGGAACAGGTGGAGTAACCCATGTTCTCGACGATCTTCATCCAACGGCCGCGGCTGGCCGTAGTGGTCTCCATTTTCATTACCCTCGCCGGTCTCATCGCCCTGTTTAACATCCCGGTGGCCCAGTATCCTCCCATCACGCCCCCTGAGATCCGGGTCACCGCGTTCTATCCTGGCGCCAATGCCAAGGTGCTCGCCGACACCGTGGCCGCGCCTATCGAAAAAGAGGTCAACGGCGTAGACAACATGCTCTACATGTCGTCAAGCTGCTCCAACAACGGTGGATACAGCCTGGCCGTTACCTTCAAGGTGGGCACGGACCCTGACATCGACCAGATCAATTTACAGAATCGCGTACAGCTGGCCACCCCCAAACTGCCGCAGGCTGTCGTAGAGCAAGGCATCACCGTACGAAAGCGATCTGCCGACATATTGGGGGCTGTCGCCTTCTTTTCCCCCAAGGGAACCCGGGACAAGCTCTTCTTGAGCAACTATGCGAGCAAGAACGTCAAGGATGCTCTGGTGCGACTGAACGGTGTCAGTGATGTCTTTATTTTCGGTGAGTTTGAATACAGCATGCGCATCTGGATGAATCCGGATCGGCTGACCGCCAGGGGGTTGACCGCCGATGACGTGATCGCAGCCATCCGCCAGCAGAACATCCAGGCAGCCGTTGGTTCCATCGGCACGGAACCTGCCGGGAAAGGTCAGCAGATTCAGTACACCCTGCGGGCCAAGGGACGTCTCAATACGGTTGAAGAGTTCGAAAACATCATCGTGCGAAGCAATGATCAAGGCGGGCTGGTACGGATCCGGGATATTGCCCGGGTGGAACTTGGGGCTGCAAACTACGGGAGTGGATCGACCATAAACGGTGCACCGACGCTGGGTATGGCGGTCTACCGTTCCTCAAATGCCAATGCCCTGGACACCATGAAGGCGGTGCGGGCCGAACTCAAAGTCCTCGCAAAGCGCATGCCCGCTGACGTGGAATACAAGGTTATTTACGACACGACCAAATATGTTTCTGCCGCCATTCATGAAATCGAGTTTACCCTGATCTTGACCTTCCTTTTGGTCCTCTTCGTGAACTACATTTTCCTGCAGGACTGGCGCGCGACCCTGGTCCCCACCGTGACCATTCCGGTATCGCTGATCGGCACATTTGCCGTGCTGCTTGCCCTGGGGTACAGTGCCAACACCATTTCACTTTTTGCCCTTATCATGGTCATCGGCCTGGTGGTGGACGATGCCATCGTGGTGGTGGAAAACGTCTACCGGGTCATGGACAAAAGGAAGTTAGGTCCCAAGGCCGCCACTATCCACGCCATGGGTCAGGTGACCGGCCCGATTGTCGCCACCACCCTGGTTCTGCTTGCCGTGTTTGTCCCCGTGGGATTCATGCCCGGGATCACCGGCCAGCTTTATAAGCAGTTTGCAGTCACCGTCTGCACCTCGGTAGTGATATCGGCCTTTAACGCGTTGACCCTGAGCCCGGCCCTGTGCGCCGTATTGCTCAGAGAGCCGAAAATTCCTAAACATGGACCTTTTGCCTGGTTTAACCGGGCTCTGGCGGCCTCACGCAACCTGTATGTGGCCGGCGCCGCCTTTCTCATTCGACGCCTGGTTGTCGCGCTGTTGCTTTTCGTAAGCGTGCTCGGTGGTGCCTATTTCTTGTTCACCCGCAGCCCCGGCAGTTTTCTGCCCCAGGAAGACCAGGGCGCCTTTTTTATCAATACCCAACTCCCCGAAGGGGCGTCGCTCGCGCGGACCACCAGGGTGATGGAACAGGTCACCGGGGCGCTGAAAAGCATCAAGGGTGTCGACGATGTCCTGGGGGTGAGTGGATTCAGCCTGCTCAGTGGCACGGCGGAGAACGTGGGTTTCGGCATTGTGGTTTTGAAGCCCTGGGACGCACGGAAACGGCCCGATCTCCAACTGGGCGCCATTGTCGGCCAGGCCCAAGCCCGGCTGGCGGCCATCTCCTCTGCCAACATCTTCGCCTTTGCCCCGCCACCCATCCAGGGTCTCGGCTCCACCGGAGGATTTGATTTCCGGCTTCAAGCCCTCGAAGACCAGCTCCCCCGGGAAATTGCCGCCGCGACCCGGGCACTGGTGATTGCGGCCAACCAAGACCCGATGCTGATGCGGGTATTCTCCACGTACACAGCGAATACACCCCAGATCTTCGTGAATCTGGACCGCACCCGGGCCGAAACCTTGAAGGTTCCGGTCAGCCGGGTCTTTTCCACCCTTCAGGAACAACTGGGCTCAGGGTATGCCAATGACTTCAACCTCTATGGCCGCACCTACCAGGTCAAGGTCCAGGCCGATGCCCCGTTCCGCGACACGGTGAACGACATCAAGCGCTTATACGTCCGCAGCGACAATGGGCACATGGTGTCCATGAGGGACCTGGTCACCCTGTCGACTATCCTGGCGCCCCAACTCGTCTACCGTTATAACCAGTTCACCAGCGTGCAGATCAACGGCAATGCCGGCCCTGGCTTTTCTTCCGGCCAGGCCATGGCGGCCATGGAACGTCTGGCGGCAAAGACCCTCCCTACCAGCTACGGCTTTGACTGGTCTTCCATGTCTTTTCAGGAGCGCAAGGCCGGCGGCAAGGTGGTGATGCTATTTGCCCTGGCTTTGCTTTTCGGCTATCTTTTTCTGGTGGGGCAATATGAAAGCTGGACCATCCCCATGTCCATCATTCTCTCTATCCCCGTGGCGAGCCTGGGGGCATTGGCAGGGCTATGGATTCTCCATCTGACTCTCAGCATCTACGCCCAGATCGGCCTGGTGCTGCTGGTGGGCCTGGCCGCCAAAAACGCCATCCTCATTGTGGAGTTTGCCAAAGACCGACGGGAACAGGGGCTGTCCGTGTATAAGGCGGCTTTGGAAGGAGCCCGGATACGCTTCCGGCCCGTGCTCATGACCGCGTTCACGTTTATCTTGGGTGTAGCTCCCATGGTGATTGCCACAGGCGCCGGGGCCGGCAGCAGGCGGGCCGTCGGCACCACGGTCTTTTCGGGCATGGTTGCTGCGACCCTGGTTGGGATTTTTCTCATCCCGCCGCTTTATTACGCGTTTCAGTCATTGGGAGAAAAGACCAGCGGTTGGTTGCAACGGCGTAAGGAGAAGGCTGGAGCCCAATCCGTGGATCTTGATGAGGCCAAAAACAACAACCCAAGGTGACAATAGAATGGAATTACAAAAACAATACTGCAAGAAAGCGGGCATGCTCAGGAGACGGTTCTGCCGGCCGATCCTTCCCGCCACTTTTTTCGGGCTGATGCTGATCGGCTGCGCTCCAGTCGGACCGAACTACACAAAGGTGGAGCCCAGCGCGCCGAAGCAGTGGCACGCTCCCCTGGACAACGGCTTGAGTCCCCACGACTTGAATCCTGAAACACTGGCACAGTGGTGGACCGTCTTGAATGATCCGGAACTGAGCAACCTGGAACGCCGGGCCGTAAGGGGAAATCTGGATCTGAAAGAAAGCAGCGCCAGGGTACGTGAGGCCCGGGCGCTTCGGGGCATTGAAAAGACGGGTCTCTACCCTACTCTGGATGTTTCAGGATCCGTAACAAGGAGCCGGAGCAGCGAACACAGCGGCACAGGGAACACGAGAAGCCTTTATTCTGCAGGGTTTGATGCGAGCTGGGAACTGGATGTTTTCGGCGGGGTCAGGCGTTCCGTGGAGGCGGCCCAGGCAAACCTTGAGGCCACGGAGGAAAATTTGCACGACGTCCTCGTGAGCCTGCTGGCCGAAGTCGCCCTGAATTATGTGGATGTCCGGACCCTTCAGGCCCGGCTGGCCGCGGTCAATGCCAACCTGAAGGCTCAGAAGGATATCTATGAATTGAATCTTTCACGCTACCAGGCCGGGCTCATCGATGAACTGGCAGTCCAGCAGTCTCACTATATCCTTGAGAGCACCCGTTCCCAGATCCCGGCCCTGGAGACCAGTCTGGAAAAGGCAAAAAACAGACTGGCCGTCCTTCTCGGCGAACAGCCTGGCGCCATGCACATGGAGCTGGCGGAGACAAAACCGATTCCCGTCCTCCCGGTGACCGTCGCAGTCGGAATCCCCGCGGAGACCATGAGGCACCGCCCTGACATCCGCAGAGCGGAACGGACCCTGGCGGCCCAGACCGCGCGGATCGGGGTGGCCACCGCAGACCTCTACCCCAGGTTCCGCCTGTTCGGCACGATCGGACTTGAATCCCTATCAAGCGGGAATCTCTGGGAATGGGCCAGCCGGACCTGGGGCATCGGCCCGAGCATATCCTGGAAGATATTCGATGCCGGTGCCATCCGCCTTAATATCCGGGTGCAGACCGCCAGGCAGAAGCAGGCACTGATCCAGTACGAATCAACCGTTCTCAAGGCCCAGGAGGAGGTGGAAAACGGACTCGTGGCCTATGCCAAGGAACAGCTGCGCCGGGAATCTCTGCAAGCCGCTGCAACGGCAGCCAGACGCGCATATGAACTGTCCTGGGATCGTTACAATGCAGGGCTCGTGGATTTCAACAATGTTCTGGACGCCACCCGTTCCCTCCAGTCCTTCCAGGATGAACTCGCCAGCAGCGACGGGACCGCCACTTCAAACCTGATTCGTCTCTACAAGGCCCTCGGAGGGGGATGGGAATCTTTGGGGTTGGCTTCTAACGAACAGGGAAAATAGGGAATGCACGCATGACAAAGAACAACGACGGTGAGATAGAGCGAACGCTGGGCATGGATCCCTCCTCGGGTCGAAAGAGGCGTCTGAAGCTATGGGGGACCCTGGCTATCGTGGTGCTGACAGGTATCTTCGCCACAAGTGTCTTCCGCTCGAGAAATTCAGAGAGTACAGTACAGTACAGTTCACAGGAAGCCAAAGAAGGAGACCTCACGATCACGGTGACCGCAACCGGAAACCTGGAACCAACCAATCAGGTGGACGTGGGCGTCGAGGTGTCAGGCACCATCAAGACAGTCGAAGCCGATTACAACGATCAGGTGAAAGCGGATCAGGTGCTGTCCCGGCTGGACACTTCGAAACTGCGTGCACAGGTTCTGCAGGCAAGGGCGTCACTTGCATCGGCGCGTGCCAAGGTATTGAAGGCACAGGCAAGCGTCAAGCAAGCCCGGAGCAAGCTCTCCCAGTTGCTGCGGGCCCGGAAACTCAGTGGCGGCCGGGTGCCGTCCCAGGCGGAAATGGACGTTGCCGAGGCGGCTCTCCAGAGCGCCCAGGCGGACGAAGCCGATGCGGAGGCGAATGTTTCCGAACAGAAAGCCGCCCTGGCGGTTCGAGAAACAGACCTGTCCAAGGCTGTGATTCGATCACCCATCAACGGCATCGTCCTGTCACGCCATGTGGAACCGGGGCAAACGGTCGCGGCTTCACTTCAGACGCCCGTTCTTTTCACCATCGCCGAAGATTTGAGTAAAATGGAACTCCATGTGGATGTGGATGAAGCCGATGTGGGGCAGGTGAAGAAGGGTCAGGAGGCAACATTCACCGTTGATGCCTACCCCAGTCGCAGTTTTTCGGCAAAGGTCACGGAGGTCCACTTCTCACCCAAGACAGTTCAGGGGGTGGTGACCTATGAGACCCTGCTTACTGTCGACAATTCTGATCTCTCCCTGCGGCCCGGAATGACCGCAACTGCCGACATTGTCGTGAAGCGGGTAAAGAACGGTTTGCTGGTGCCCAATGCAGCGCTCCGTTTTACACCGCCAAGGCCGCGGAAATCCGTAAAAGAAAATCGAGGATTGCTTGGGGCACTCCTCCCTCATCGCCCAAGACGAACGGTTTCCGAAAAACGGGTAACGGCCTTTTTAAAAAAAGGGGGACGGCTCGTGTGGACCCTTCGAAACGGCAAGCCTGCGGGCGTCCCGATCAGAGTCGGGGCGACGGACGGTCAAATGACCGAGGTTGTGAAAGGGAAAATAAAGCCGGGAATGCCACTCCTGACCGATGTGGTAATATCAAGCAATGAATGATGCCCCCAGTGAAGAAAAACCCCTCATGGAGCTGAAAGCCGTTACCAAGATCTATGGCAGCGGGCGTGCATCCATGCAGGCCCTCCGGGGAATTGACCTGCGGATCAACGAAGGTGACTTTGCGGCAGTGATGGGGGCGAGCGGTTCCGGCAAATCCACCTGCCTGAATATCCTGGGCTGCCTGGACGTGCCCACCTCGGGATCCTATTTTTTCAAGGATGTCAACGTGGGGGACCTCAACCGCAAGCAGCTCGCCTTCCTGCGCAGATTCTACCTCGGTTTTGTTTTCCAGGGCTATAACCTGCTCGATCGCACTTCCGCCCTCGAGAATGTCGAACTTCCCTTGATCTATCGTGGGGTTTACGTTCGGAAAAGACGCGCAAAAGCGCGTGCCGCGCTTGCGTCCGTAGGGCTGGAGGAATGGGAAAGCCACACCCCTGCCGAACTTTCGGGCGGCCAGCAGCAACGGGTGGCGATCGCCCGGGCGATCGTCACGGACCCAGCGGTCTTGCTGGCCGACGAACCCACCGGGAACCTGGATACCGCCCGGAGTCTTGAAATCATGGACCTCCTCTCCCTCTTGAATCGGGAACGGGGATTAACCATCGTCATGGTAACCCACGAGCAGGACATGGCAGACTATGCAAAGTCGCGGGTCCGTTTTGTAGACGGGTTGATTGCGGACCACGAGCAGAAAGGAGGGGAACGATGCTCTTAAACGCCTTTTTGCTGGCGCTGCGGGAGATCCGCCGGAATATTATGCGTTC
>CAYUCJ010000110.1:0-8815 GCA_964443285.1 uncultured Desulfobacteraceae bacterium
GGATTCTTGCTTTTTGTCTGCCTGCCTCAACCATCCACTGCATCCGGTCCAGGAGACTCGAAAGGTTGGATGTCTCCTGGGAAGAGTTCATTAAACGGCCGAAGTTCCCCGTGCCCTCTCCTGAATGGGCCAATTTATCCACGGTCGCATTTTGATCAGAAGGTCCCGGCAGTGAATGACCGGTCACCAACGTTTGTCGATCGTCGCCCTTTGTTGATTCAAGTGTCCCCAAGAGACTTTTTCCGGAAGGCGTTGTCCCTTCTGAACCCACGATCGAGATAACCCTTTCAGCCAGGGGTTTAGGGCCGCCACTCTCCTTTTCAACCCACGAGGAAAGCACGGGGCCGGAGGAACGGTCTTTTCCCTGGTCGCCCTTGCCGATTCCAATCCCGATGCCCTTCAGGATTGCCAGGATTTTCTCCGTCCACGTATCCTTTTTGACGGGATGTTGAGGGTTGAGGGCAATGCCGTCCCAGAGGCTGATTTTCGCTGCCTTGGCGGATTTCTCTCCATTTGCTGAGTCAGTCCTGGAGGCCTCTTCTGCATATTCTACGCTCATGCCCTCCAGAAATGACTTTACTCTCTGAGGTGGAACCCCCTTCTCTCTCAGGAGATCGGCAAGCCTCACCTTGATGTCTTTCTGGACATCCTCTGAGGGGGTCGCTGCGTATTCTTTTAGAAGTGTCTTGAGTTTGGAACGCTCGATGGACGGGATTATTTCTCTGCTTTTCAATTGAATATCAGAGTGAGAGAGCAAACGGGCCAGGGCTTCCTTTGAATCGATCTCAGGAAACCGCCTGGAAAGATCAGGCATTATTTTTCCAAGGGGCAGATTTCCTTCACCGTCATTCCCCTTTTCCACGAGGGCCTTGACCTCCCCTGCACTCAGCCCCATATTGAACAAAACTTTCTGGAACTGAGGGACGTCCGATGCGGCAATGAAGAGATCCATCTGCTTCTTGGCGTTCACCCCTTTAAACGACGCCAACCGGGCCGTGAGTCGATCCAGTTGTACAAACCCGTTTTTGTCCGTTGCTGCTTCAATCGCGGCTGCTGATTCCCCGGATGTCAGGCCCAGTTTTCCAAGATACTCCTCCAGCTTTCCCTTGAATCCGGGTTCAAGCTTCATCCCGTGCATGAGAAAATCAGGTATGGAAAGGGTGTTTTCCAATCTCTCGCGGTCTTTCCCGGTGCGCCCCTGCGTGATTTTGTCTGGTATGGCGGCCCGTTTTTCCTTGGATAATTCAGCTTTGCTTTCTTTCATGAGGAATTTCTTGAAAAGGCTTTCTCCAATCGTTCCGGGTGTTCCGGCTTCGTTGGCTTTCTCTCCAAATCCCACTTTTGAAAAAAGATTCAGTGCCAATGCTGGTTTCATACCTTGCTCCATTTGCGGGCGTGATTCCCTTTCACTTTCCACAGTCCTTTGAAGCAATGGGTGTGCCAAAGGCCATTCTTTTAAATTTTTGTTTTAATTTCAATAAATTACGTCTTCTTCTGAATCATAGGAACCTGGAAAGAAGGCATCAAAAGGTAATAATTACCTTGCGCTCTCGACGCCACAGGCAAAATTTTCCCTACATCTTTCTTTCCGGTAAGAAGCGTCGGAGTGAGGCTTGGAAAGGTTGCTGTTCTCTTTATCGATGGGGATTCAGCAAGTGAAGAAACTCGGGATTTTCCTGGGGGATAATCTCCAAGAAGGGAGGTGGAAGGGTTTTAGTTGTCCTTGCTCAATGCTTCGCTGATGGTAGCTCCACGGTCCGCGGCCATCATGTCCATGATTTTTCCCGCATTCTTTCCCTTCATGTATCTCAGGATTCTGACCACTGTCTGTATATTCAGTTTGTCCATTATGGCTGCAGCCTTGGCAGGCTCCATTGAGCTGTAAAGGGTCACCAGATGGGCCATTTGTGAGTCTTTCATGGCCTTTTCCTTGTCCCCCAGTTCCTTTGCAAAGTTTGTCAGCTTCGTCTGGAGATCGTTGAGCTCCGCCATCCTGGCATCGATTTTTTCCTGAAGGGAGCGCAGGTCGGTCTCTTTTTTGATCAGTCCTTTCTCACGGGCGTCAAGTTCCGTTTTCTTCTCACGAAGCTCTTTGTCAAGAGAGGTAGGACTCTTGACAGCGGCCTTGTTTTCTTCGGCCATGGCAGTGGTTGATCTGAGATACATACCACTCAAGATAATCTTGGTTCCCAGGAGCAACGCAAGCAGGGTCGCCACAGCAACAAAAGTGGAAAGCCGGCCTACGTGTAGACCTTTCCGTACCTTTGGACTACGACCTCGTTTAGCCTTATCTGTTCCAGACGGTCTTGATTTTGTTGCCACTTCTCGAAATCCCTTTCTTTTAGTTTTTCAATGACTTTGCAATCTTTTGACTTTTCGAGCAAAATGCATCTTTTTGATTCCAACTCGGTCTTGAAGGCTTCTATTTTGCCCTTCTGCTTCTCAGTCTTCTCTCCGACAAATCCCAGGTAGTCAGAATAGTTTCTGATCTCATGCCCGGCAGCGACCTCGGCCATGGCCCGCTTGAACGACGCCTGGACCCGGCCGTGCTCTCCTTCTAATGACGTCAGCTCCTCACGGGCCTGGAGAAGAGCGCCGAGGACCATTGCATGCTCGATTTCCGCCTTCTCCTTAAGGTGTTTCCGGTAATTCAACAGGCTTTCATATCTGAACTTGAACGCCATTTTACTCCGTTGTCGCTTTGACCGTGAACCCCTATGCCTTCGGCCGTTTTTTCTGCTTCAAGAGGCTTGCCATCTCCTGAAGCCCCTTTTCAATGGAACACCTGGTTTGGACATTCTGTCTCAGGTATCGGTTCAGGTCTTCAATTATTTCAACGGCATAGTCCGCACGCTTGTTATGGCCCTTCTCATAGGCCCCCAGATTGACAAGGTCCTCTATCTTTGCATAATCAGCCAGCGTGCTGCGAAACTCATACGACCATCCCAGGTGCTCGTTGTCCACCACTTCGGACATCAATCGGCTGACACTGGACAAAACGTCAACCGCAGGATAGTGGCCCCGCGCCGCCAGTTTCCTATCCAGGACAATGTGTCCGTCCACAATGGATCTCACTGCATCAGCGATGGGCTCATTCATATCGTCTCCCTCAACCAAGACCGTATAGATTCCCGTGATGGAGCCGTTGTCCCGACTTGTCCCCGCACGCTCCAGGAGCCGGGGGAGGTGGGCGAATGTACTTGGGGGATAGGCCTTGTTGGTGGGTGGCTCACCGGATGCCAGCCCCACTTCCCTCGCCGCCATGGCAAATCGCGTCACCGAATCCATCATCATGAGCACGTCTTTCTCCTGCTCCCGGAAAAATTCGGCTATGGCCGTCGCGAGATAGGCTCCCCTTATCCGGATAAGGGGTGAGGTATCGGAGGTTGCCACCACAACAACCGAGCGTTTCAATCCCTCATCACCCAGATCTCTTTCCAGAAATTCTTTAACCTCGCGTCCCCTCTCCCCGATCAGAGCAATCACATTGACATCGGCTTTCGTAAACCTGGCCATCATACCCAGGAGCAGGCTCTTCCCCACTCCTGAACCGGCCATGATGGCCATCCTCTGGCCCTTTCCCAGGGTAATCAGGTTGTTGATCACCCGGACTCCAACATCCAGGGGCTTCTTTATCCTGGTCCGGTCAAGGGGATTGATTGGATCGGCATAAAGGGACTTTGTCTTTTGTGGACGGATCGGCCCTTTTCCATCTATAGGGTTCCCCAGTCCATCCAGCACCCTTCCCAGCATTTCAGGACCGACGCCAATGGAGGCACCGCAGCGGTCGGCCACGATGACGCTTCCCGGTTCCACTCCATCAGCTTTGCTCAAGGGCATGAGAAGCAGAGCGCCCTCCCTGAAGCCCACCACCTCAGCCCTAACCGGCGTCGAAGAGCCGGGGGAGAGAATCCTGCAGACACCTCCCACGGCAAGGGAAGGACCTGTGCCTTCGATCAGCGTTCCGATCACCTTGGAAACCTTTCCTTCCAGTTGGACGGTCTGGGCCTCTTCTACCCTGCCCATATATCCTCGAAGGCTCAGGCTCACTTCTCATCCACCTCTTTGGACTGGAAGAAATCCTTAATTTCCAGTTCCAGTTCATCAAGCTGCCCCTCAATGGTGGCATTAATTCTGCCGAACCCGCTCTCAAGGAAGCAACCACCGGGACCTACGCATTTGTCCTCAGCCAGTTCAAAACGCTGTATCTTCTTCTCCTCAGCCAGTTCCGGGAGATACTGCTCAAGGTTTTTCATATCATTGGGATGAACCAGGACGCGCATGAAACTCCTGTCGCTTAGAAATTCCACAGCGCTCCTTACGGATCTCCGAACGGTATCAGGGTCCATTCCGACTTCTCTTTTCACTATCTTCCGGGCAATGACGAGACTCAGCTTAACGATTTCCTCCTCACTCTCGTTGAAGACTTTTGCCTTCAGGCTCCCGAGCTCCTCAAAAAGAGCAACCATCTGCTTCCAGGTCTCCTGGGTCTTTCTCGCGCCGAGATCCAGGCCATCTTTCTGACCCTGGGCGAAGCCTTTTTCATAGGCCTCTCTTTCCAACCCGGCTATTTTGTCCCTTCCATTTCCAACGGGTAGGATACCGGGCATTCTTCCGGGTCCCCGTCCAAGGGGAAGGACCAGGCGTCTGCCTGGAACGCCCTCCACCGGCATCTCCAGCTCCATGCCGAAGTCCTCCTCCTCAAAGGATTCTATGTCGAATCTGAAATTCTCTTCTTTCTTGATCAGGCTAGACAATGATGTCTTCACCTCCTTTTCCTCCTATGACGATTTTCCCTTCCTCTTCGAGCCTCCTGGCCGCGTTGATGATGGATTGCTGAGCCCGCTCCACTTCTACGAGCTTGACCGGGCCCATGACTTCCATGTCTTCTTTCAACATTTCCGCAGCACGCTGACTGAGGTTCCCAAAAATCCTATCTTTCAGGGTATCCGACGCGGTTTTCAGGCTCAGGAGCAACTCGTCATTGCTGACCTCTTTGAGAAGCGCCCGAATTGAACGGTCATCCAGCTGCATGAGATCTTCAAAGATAAACATCGATTGACGTATCTCTTCGGCGAGTTCTTCTTCATCTTCTTCAATCTTTTCCAGGATAGCCCTCTCTGTTTTCCGGTCCACCTGGTTCAGGATCTCCGCAGCCACATCAGGACCTCCCCCCCTTTTCTGGCTCACGTTTCCCACGCTGGAAACCTGTTCCGCCAATATTTCCTGAATCTCCATTATGATTTCAGCGGGAACGCTGTCCAGTTTGGCGATTCTGACAATAACCTCACTCTGGATATCTTCCGGCAGCAACTTCAGCACGTTTGCGGCCAGTTGGCTGTTCAGGTTCGAGAGAATCAACGCGATAGTCTGAGGGTGCTCGTTGGATACAAAGTTGACCAGCATTTCCGGGCTCAGGATTTCCAATTTCTTGAAATAATCTTTGTGCTTCCCGGATGTTACATCATTCAAAAGGTTACTCGCTTTGTTGGAGGTAAAGGCCTTTGAAACCGTTCTCTCAAAAAATCGGTCCCCGGATCCGCCAAGGAGGTTGTCTCCATTGATTGTTCCCAGAAATTCATTAAGCACGGAAGAAATGTCGCCGGGACTGACATGTTTGATGTTGGACATCTCTTCCCCGATGGCCTTGACTTCTCCCTCTCCCAAATGCTTGAAGATATCCGCTGTAAACTCCTCCCCCATGACCATGAGGAAAAGAGCCGCCTTTTCTGCTCCATTCAATTTCTGACTTCCCGCCAACTTATCTTCCTTCCTGCACCCAGCCGCGAATCACCTCTACGATTCTTTGAGGATCGGTCCGGGTCAAATCGAGAATCTGTTCCTTTTTGATGTGGGCTCCGGCTGCTTCTGCGGACGGGGCTCCAAGCTCGGGAACCGCTCCACCGGCTTGAAGGGGCGGAGGCTCGAGATATTCCTTTGTCTGTTTCAACCAGCTTCGAAAGGGCTTCAGGGCGAACAGGAAGAACAGAAGCACCAGGAGGACATTGAAGAATGGCTTGATGCCCTTTTTCACATAATTCATCCAACCCGCCTTCTGTTCCGTCACCGGCTGCTGCATATTTTCAATGGCAAAGGGGATGTTTGATACACTCGCCTGATCTCCCCTGGCCTCACTGAACCCAATGGCCCTTTTCACCATATTCTGAAACTCCTTCATCTCCTTACGGCTGCGGGGCTCAAATCTTCTGACCGCTTCGCCATTCGGCCCCTTGGACGTGACATAAGGGCCATCGATGACCACTGCCGCCGAAAGACGTTTGATTTCGCCCACTGCACTGACAGTCTGTTTGTCCACCTTGCTGATCTCATAATTGACCACGGAATTTTCCTTTTGGAATTTCTTAGAATTGCCGGCCGTTGTTCCCTTGGTCTGATACACATCATATTTCAGGTCCGGTGAACCTGCCGGCAGGCCGCTCTCCCCGCTCGAACTCTCTTTCTGGTGTTGCTCACTTCTGACCACCGCGCTGTCGGGGTCATAAGATTCCTCGGAAATATTGACCTGTTTGAAATCCACTTCCGCGGAAACCTTTGCCACAACTTTGTGCGCCCCCACCACCGGCTCCAGCATGGTTCGGATCCTGTTTTCCAGGCTTTTTTCAAGCTTTCTCCTGTACTCGAACTGGGATCCGCTCAGTTCCGTACCATTATCAACACTATCCCCTTTGGAAAGGAGGCCGCCGTCCATATCCACAACAGTCACTTTTTCAGGTTTCAGATCCTTCACAGCGCAGGCCACCAAATTGATGATTCCCTGTAACTGCCTGCGGTCGAGCGTATGACCGGGTTGCAGGCGAAGGACTACCGATGCCGTGGCCCCGTTCTGGGGCTCGGCAAAAAGCGAATCGCTTCCGGGTGCGATGTGGACCCTGGCCTGGGCCACCGAATCAAACTGGGTGATGGTGCGCGCCAGTTCACCTTGAAGCGCTTCCTGATATTTGAGTTTTTGTACGAATTCGGTCGTTCCGAAAGGAAGATTGTCAAAAATCTCAAAGCCCACATTCTGGCCTTTGGGCAACCCCTCACTTGCCAACTCCAGTCGAAGTTCGTACACCTTGTCATCAGGCACCATGATGGCCCGGCCGCCGTTTTCCAGTTGAAAAGGGACCTTTTTGCTTTTCAGTTTTTCGCTGATCCGGCCGGCATCCTTGCTGTCAAGATTGGCAAACAAAACCTGATAGTCCGGTCTGTTGGTCCAGATGACAAGGGCGATAAACCCACCGGCAACCAGGCTCAGGATGACGGCAAATGTGACCATCTTTGCCAGGGGGATTCCCTGAAAAACGCGAAAGAACTGGTTGAGACCACTGGTCTTGCTTTCTGCCATGTGAAGGGGCTCCTGATTTAAAATTGAAACTGTAAACTGAGGGTTAATCTAATCAACACTCTTAATGACTTCCGGCCATACCCACCATCTGAAACTTTCGAGTTTCGGCACGCCGCTCTACACCTGCATCCTCATGATCTCCTGATAAGCCTCAAGGAGTTTGTTTCTCACCTCCACGAGCAGTTTGAAGGAAACATCGGCTTTTTCAGTTGCCATGACCACTTCCTGCAGGTCATTGCTTTTCCCAACCGCAAGCTTTTGCATCTGGGTGTCGGCTTTCTTGATCTGCTCATCTGTCTCGGCAGTAATCTTTTTCAAGGTATCCAGAAACCCGCCGCCATGAGCGACTTTCGAGCTTTTCCGCATTTCCGGGAGAGCAAGATTCCCTCCAACCTTTTTAATCGCATCCATCCAGACCACCCCCTCTTGTCCTTTATCGTAAGAGATCCAGGGTCTTCAAGGCCATCTCTTTGACTGTTTTCATGGCGGCCGCATTGGCATCATAGCCCCTGTTGGCGTTGAGCAGGGACACCATCTCCTGGACGAGGTTCACATTGGGCATGTAAACGTAGCCCTGTTTGTCCGCATCGGGATGTGAGGGATCAAACACCTTTTTGAATTCCCCGGCAACCGGCACGATCCCCTTGACAGAGACTCCGTAGACTTCCTCTCCTTGCGAGGCGTTTTTCATGGCCTCTTCGAACGATTCGGAAACGGGATTGGTCTGGAAGACCACTGTTTTTCTACGGTAAGGCTTTCCATTTGCCGTCCGTGTCGTATTCGCGTTGGCCAGGTTCATTGAGATGACATTCACCCTTGCCCTCTGCGCGCTCATTCCGCTGGAAGAAATATCCATCGCCTTCATCAGGTCCATAGGTTCTACCTCCGTCCTTCAATCGCCATTTTCAAGAGTTCGAATTTCTTGGAAAGCATTTTCACTGTGGCCTCATAAAGAAGATTATTCTTGGCCATCTTTGCCATCTCCTCGTCGATATCCAGGGAATGGTCTCCCATCTTTGATCCTTCCACCGATTCAAGCACAAAGGAGGGTGCTCCTTGAGGGCCGGATTCATTCAAGCCGGGAAGATGTTTCCCGTTGGTCTTTGCGAGGGGCATGTTTTCATTGTCCACTGCACGCTGCAGTTCCTCATCAAATTTGAGCTGCTTTGGCCTGAAACCCGGCGTATCGATATTGGCAACGTTGGTGGAGATAATACGCTGATTTCTGACGCGATAATCCAGGGCTCGGCTCAATACCCCGACGGTTCGATCAAAAAGATTTTGGCTCATTCCCACTTTTTCCATGTTGTTCCTTCCAGGACCAAAAGTGTTTGATAAGCACTGACTATGCAAAAGGGATACCAGAAAGATATCCGGGTTTTTCTCTAACTTTGATGTAACCGTAAAAGGTTCGTCCATGGACTTTTTACTGACGGAATCCGAAAAGTGTGATTTTCGGTTTCCTTA
>CAYUCJ010000111.1:0-8812 GCA_964443285.1 uncultured Desulfobacteraceae bacterium
TCGCCATTGACAAACGAACGGGCAGGATGCATTCGGTCCATTGATGGAAGGGGCGTCTCACCGGCCGATCGCGCGTGGGGCGCTCTTGTTTACACAATTGCAATGCCACGGATCGGGATTCTCGCATAGAAGCATGGCCAAAGGCGGCAGGTCTTCGGAGGGTGATCGTCGTTATGATCTGTGATGACGGTTGTTATCAGGGCAGGATTTGAAATGGGAGGAGGCGCCTATGCGGGGAGAAACAAATGCCATGGAGTAGGCAATATATGAGAGTGGGGATCGTCGCTCTGATAGTGATCGGCCTCCTGGTTGAAAAGGAACGAAAGAAAAAGCAGGCCCTGCTTGAGGCTGAAAGCCTGGCCGCGGTCGGAAAGGCGGTAACGGAAATAGCCCACGATATGAAAACCCCTCTCACGGCCATTGGCGGCTTCGTAACGCAGGCGGCCAGGGGGATGCCCGAAAAAGATAGAAGGCGAAAAAAGCTGGAAATCGTCGTGGAAGAGACCTGCCGCCTTGAGAACATGGTGAACAGCCCGGAGGAGATTGTCATGCCTGAGCTACTCGGGGTCTCCGCAGGGATCAGGGACCGGATCCCTGCGAGGGCATTGAGGTTCATCCCAAGGGACTTAGGGTGCGTATGGCGGATATTGCACCAGGTACAGATAGGCTGCAGCGGCTTCGTCCGGCGTGATGTACGGGTACGCCGGCATTCTCTGCCCGCCCATCATCATACGCCTAGATCCGAAAGCAACCTGCCAGACGACGCTTTGCATCGACCGTTCATAAGGAAAACTGGCGAGCGATGGGATGATTCCTCTCATCATCCCATTGCGCCCCATTCCGGGGCCCGTCGCATCGTGACAGATCTGGCAGGTTCCCTTCACCAGGTGCTCCCCCACACGGGAAACGGATTCCGTAACGAGGATTTCTTTTCCGCGCGCTTCCGGGGCTCGGACGCGGGCCTTCAGATACTGCATCAAGGACCTTACTTCTTCTCCCTGAAGATGCCTGAACGGCGGCATTTTCTTGCCCCCGTTCTCAAGCCGCTGAAGGATGCTTTGCTCCGCTTGGGATGCCAGTTCCTTTGCCAGCTTCTCACCGATCGGCCTGCCCAATTTCTTCATCCGTTCTTGGAGAAGAGCGGGTGAGGTTCCCTCAAACGGACCGATATTCGATTTGATTTCAGGCGGTGCTCCTTTGCCGTTCGGTCCGTGGCAGGATTGGCAATTTAGACGGAAGAGATCAATGCCGGCGAGAGTAAATCTTGCACCCATCATTCTCTCTATTTCAGAGGGGCTGAATCGGGGGGCGGCATCATATCGTCCTCCCATCATTCCTCCCATTCCCATCCCCATGCCGCCGGCCGGCGGGGCCGATTCCAGCGGGAATCCCGGTTCTACCCGAGGTGACGGAGGCGGCGGACCATTGCCTCCCATTTCTCCCATGGCGGAGAATCTGAGATCGTAGACTCCGAGGTACTTGAGCCAGCTGGAACCATAAGCAGGCATCACAAAATAAGCACCGCCAGGGTCCTGCTGGGCGGCCCTCACTCCGGACTGATCCGCCGACCGGCTTTCGGCCGGCTTCCCTTCGGCTGCCAATACGAAAACTGCCGTGATGAGTGTTAAAATTCCAATGAGAGCTGGGCCAATAACAGCTGCAATTCTAAAACGCACGATCGCCTCCTATTTCTTTCCGCCATCCTGTTTGGCGAGTGTTCGGATAAAGGCCGTTAGATCAGATGCTTCTCCTACCGTCAAAACACCGCCCCAGGCCGGCATCAGGGGAGACAGACTCATTACTGTGCCCCCTTCTTTGATAACCTTTTGAATCTGGCTGTCGGATATGGCTGCCATCCGGGCGCGGTCCGTAAAGTTCCTTGGTGGTTTGCTTAAATTATATGAATTGATCCCGTCTCCTTTTCCCGTCTTGCCGTGACAAAGGGTGCAATAATACTCATACAGGGCCCGTCCTTTCTGCTCAGCCGGCGTGAGTGCGCTTTTGGGTATTTGGGGGAGCTGGAATTTCGAAGCGGTCTGAGCTCCCTGCCCGTTGGGTCCCCACAAGACCAATAGCAGACACAATATTCCGACAGCCGGTATCAGCCCCCTCCAGTACCCGGCCATTAGCTTCCCTCCTTCGGATTGATCAAGAATGCCGCCAGTGCCTCGATCTCCTTGTCTGTCAGTTTATAAACCGGCTCGACAGAGCGTTTTACAAATGTTTTTGGATCGTGCAGGTAATAAACGAGCCATTCCGGCCTGAGCCGCTGCCCGACTTTCGTGAGGTCCGGTCCGACAACGCCTCCTTTGAGGTCCATCTGATGGCAGGCATTACAGGCGTACTTTTCATAATAGACCTTCCTGCCCAGGAGGATCAAGTCCGGGTCGTTCAAGGGCATCTTCTTGACACCCGCTGCCAGATCTTCAACCCTGTTGTCCAGCAGCGCGGCGCTGAAATAGGCATACAGGTCCTCGTCTTCCGAATCCAGGATCTGGAAGCGCGGCATTCGTACCGGCAGAACGGGTCGAATGGTTTCAGGGCTCTTCATGAAATGTTCGAGCCATGCCTTCTGGACCCGGCTGCCTTCCTGGGAAAGGTCGGGCGCCATCTCACCCCCCTTTCCGTCGATCGCATGGCAGACAAGGCATCTGTATTTGTCCAGAATGTTCCCGAAAGGGCCTTGCGGCGCATACGTAGATGGCATATCCCCAAGGGGCAGCGAATAGGACGCGGGAATCTCTTCGGCCTTCAGGCTCAGGAGGTAGGTGGTCACGGCTTCTGCATCCGTGTCTTTGAAGGTGAAATCGGGCATTTTCAACCCGGACTTGTAAAGCCTGGGGTTCAGCATCTTGTTGTAAAGCCAGTTGGGCACCGTCCGGTTCTGAAGCGGGACCTTGATGTCTCCGAAATCGAGATTGGCGATATGAATGGATCCGATCGACGTCAATTCCGGACCGATCTCGCCGCGATCCGTTACGCCCTTGATCTGGGTGTGGCAGCCGGTGCAGCCGTACTTTTCAATGATTTTGCCGCCCTGGACCTCGTCCGCCTTTCCAACGAGCTGAGTTTCACGGGCGGCCACCTTTTCGTCCAGACCCAGATCAATGTATTCCCCCACAAGAAACGTCACGATGTCCTGAATATCCCCATTCGAAAAACCGAAAACGGGCATCTGTGATCTGGACCACAGCTTGTGGGGATTCTCTATAATCTGCGAAAGCCTTTCGGGATACAGCTTGGATGAAATCCTCGAGAGTTCCGGAGCGAGATCACCCCCCTTGCCCTCAATGGAATGGCAGCTGGCACAGTGAGCTTCCAGGAAAAGCGTCTTGCCCCGCCCGGCGTCCCCCTGCGGTTCGAACTTTGCGGCTTTGGGGCCCTGGAGGAGAAGAACGGCCACATCCGCGGCTTCCTGCTCCGAAAACCTGAAATTGGGCATGGTTGTGCGCGGCTGAAAGGCCTTGGGATCCCGGATCCAGCGATACAGCCAGTCGGGTTTAACCCTCTTGGCCAAGTCGTCCAAGGGCCTCCCCACCCTGATCCTTTTTTCTCCTTTGACCAGATGACAGCCGCGGCATCCATCTTCCTCAAAAGTCAATCGGCCTTTGGCAAAAACCGGCGCCGAATCCTGGATAAACTCGCCGTGGCACCGGGAACAGGAATTCTGCATGAAATCTTCATGGGTGATGGCCTGGTACCAGTTCGCCACCGGCCCATGGGCGTCCTGAAGGGGCGTTGCCATGCCCTGGCCGCTATGGCAGACCGTGCAGCCGAATTTCTCGAATGAGTGCCGGTCCGCATGCGGATGGGTCTTGTAGGGTTGCGGCGCATCTTTAAATCGCGGATCATCGACCCCGAGATGACAGGTCTCGCAGCGGTCAACCCGGTCGAGCGCCGGGATCCACCGCTGCCGCACACCGAATCGAAAATCAACCGGCTTCCCCTCCTTGTGGCTCTCTTGGACCATGAGCTTTTTGAATTCCTTTTGATACTTGAGGTAGGGGCGGTTGTAATCTTTCCAGACCTGCCCCGCGAACAGGAGAAGAACGGCCACGGCCAACAGTGGGAATAGCTTTTGGAATAGGTCTTTCATATCCACCTCTGCTCCATCTCAAAGCCTCATTGTTCAGGGGGAGGGCCAGGGTTGCCACGGCCAATAAAAGACCCAGCCCGGCCCCCGCATGAATTTCCCGATGACGATAAGACCGAACAAGACCGTGACAAACGCGGTAAACAGGATATTCTGGGTGCGCCGGCTGGGATGAAACCAGTGGCCGCTACCCGTGCGTCCGGGATCCAAATAGGGGACCAGCACGAGCAGGAGGACGGTGATGTTGGGCACCACCATCGCCCACCAGAAAGGGGGTCCCCACGACAGCATCTCCTGGAGATCCAGAAAAAACCAGGGCGCCTTGGCCGGATTGGGCGTTACCGAGGGGGTGGCTATCTCCTCCAGCGGGGCGTTGATCAACAGAGACATCGCCATGACGATCGCCAGGATCAGCAGGCATTTGCTCAATTCACGCTTGATGATATCCGACCAGCCCACAGCCGGGGCCGTGGGTGCTTCAGGGGGAAGCGGTTCGGCCAGGCTGTCGTCTCTTCGAATCTTCCAGAAATGAATGCACATCAGGAGGCCCAGGACCAGCGGGAGCACCTTGACGTGCATGTCAAATGAACGACTCAGGACGTTCTGGCCCACTTCGGTCCCTCCCAGTACCAGATACTTGAGCTGCTCACCAATAACCGGCACCGCGGAAATGACATTGGACAGAATCGTCATCCCCCAATAGGCCTTTTGGTCCCATGGCAGGAGGTATCCGGTATTGCCCATGGCCAGGACGCAGAGGAACATCAGCATGCCGATCACCCAGTTGAATTGCCGGGGCTTGTGGTACTCGGCCATAAAGAAGACCCTGCTGAAATGGAGAAACACAGATAGGATCATCAGATAAGCAGCCCACCGGTGCATGTTGCGGATGATCATGCCGAAGCTGACGACATACTCGAGATCCTTGACGGACTGGTAGGCCTTTCCCGTGTCGGGAATATAGTAAAACATCAGAAGAATGCCCGTCAGGGTCAGAATCACAAAGAGAGTCGCGTTGATCAGACCCAATCCCAATGTCTTTGTCTGGAGCCATTCACCGGGACGGATCTCTTCCCTGACAATGGATTTCCAGATGGGGTTCCCGAACAGAATATCCTTCACTTTGCTTTTCATGGCATCGATTCCCTGAATCGGAGGGTGTGTTGCAACCCCGGCAGGTTGCCGGGAGTCACCTGCTATATCTTGACGGCAAGCGTCTTCGTGAAGGGCACGATCTTCCGCTCATCGACAAAGAGCCTGCCGTCGGGTGTGAGAGTCACCTCATACCAGAGGAGCGACCTGCGGGCCGGCCCCCTGATCGCCACGCCTTTCCGGTCGAAAACGCTCCCATGACAGGGGCATTCCCACCGGTCCCTTTCGGCTACCCACTGAACTGTGCACCCCAGATGGGTGCAAACGGCGGACACCACCTTGATGACATTTTGTTCGCGCACCACGAAGAGTCTTTTATCGGAAAGAAAGTCCACACCCTCCGGATAAGTGTCTATCCTTCCGATTTTGAATTCCTTCGAGGGTTCATAGAGGACGTTGGGAATCATATAGCGTGCGGAGGCGACCGTCAGCCCTCCGAAGGCACCAAAGGTGGCAAGCCAGCCAACTTGATTCAGAAAATCCCGTCTTGTGAATCGATTTCCAGTCAATGCATCATCTCCTTATCGGAAGAAAAGCTTGAAAAAGGGGCTTCGACATTCGTCGGTTTCTCCGTAAATCCCCTGTCTTCCTCTTGATTTCTCTCGGCCCGTCTCATGCCCCCTTCACGTACCGGGCGATCAATTCGGCGATTATCAGCAGCACCAGGCCCAGAGAACCTCCGAGGATGAAGACAATAAACATTTCTTTGATGAGACTGTATTTTCCCTGATCAGGTTCCATCGCGCGGCATCCTTTCCCTATTTCTTTTTCTCCGGGACATTCTCGACGGTCAGATTTCCCGTAGTGACCTCAATGTCGGGTTTCTCCCGAAGTCGACGGATCCAATCGCTATTCTTATCCGGCATCCAGTACAGCCGATAATAGCCCGGGGGGGCCTCGTGAAAAACATAATGTCCATGGGAATCCGTCCGTGTCTCCAGGATTATTTCACCTTGCGAGGATTTTTCTTTGCCCGCCGTAAACCACTTCTTGAGGGCTGCCAAGGAAAATCCCGTGTATCTTTCGAGAACGATCTTCACCTCTCTGTTTTCCAGCGGTTTCCCCTGCCAGAGGATCACCCCTTCCACGCTGCCCGTCTCTTCCCGCAGCAGCTTCTGGAGGGTATCCCTATTCGTTGGCGAACCGGAGGTCTGTTCACTCCCGGCTTTTGTGGTAGTCTCGGGTGGTGCTTCGGACCGGACCGCGTTTTCATTTCCCCGGGAGAGAGCGGAGAGTGATGGTTCCTGTTTCTCCGCCGCCGTCCCTGCCCGGGTCTCCTGTGGGATGACCCGGATGCTGCTCCGCGGAATCTTCAGTATGAGGTAATCCTTCCCTTCTTCCCAGATGACCTTGTCTGTGAGAGGCGTTGAAGGCCCTTTCCGGCTCCTGGTGATGGACTTTATGGCGTCCCTAGAAAATCGGATCGTCACGCTCTGGTCGTCCTCTGCCAAGACGACGCCGGTCTGCAGACCCTTCTGATCCTGAAACACGATTTCGTCTGCGAGACACGGAAAAGAAAACAGGCAGACCAGAGAAATGACCAACGCCGATAATGTTGGGCTTTTTGCGGTCATCTTGAGAAACACCTCCCGGATAAAATATTTCTCTTGCCGTTGCTATCTCTCGGTCAGCCCCTTGAATTCCAGGGTGGTGGTTTTTCCCGCCTCCACCGTCACCTGCTGGGAGGCTTCCTTGAGTTTTTCGTCCCAGACTTTCAACTGATAGGTCCCCGGCGGCACATCTTTGATTTCGAAATTACCTTTATTGTCAGTCAGAGCATAATAGGGATTCTGTAAAACGAGCACAAAGGCGCTCATCTCCGGATGGACACTGCAAAGGAGGGGAACCTCTCCAAGATTGTCAAAAAGCTGGGTCTTCTTGACGCCTGTACCGTATATTCCGAGGTTGAAAGATGTCGCAGAGCCGGGGGGCGCAAACACATTGTGGGCCACGGTATCGTCATTGGTGAAGTCCACCGTGCTGCCTTTCAGGACCGGCAGGATATGAGGCTGGAAGGTCATCCCTTTCTGACTCATGTGGGGATTTTCTTTGGGAGGCGGAAACTCTCCGTTCACATGGTCAATGTAGACCAGGGCCAGGTAGCGTCTGAGCCAGGGGGAATGCACCACCCCCTTGATCGTGTCCCCCTGTTCCATGGCTTTGGCCTGCGGCACCCGGTGGGTAAAAGGGGGCGAGAAAACGAGCAGGGCAACCCCGCAGAACAATCCGAAAACGAACCATTTTTTCAATGACCTTATCATATCATATTCCTCCTTTTATTCTTAACTCGAAAATCCGTTTTTTTTCAGAAACTCTGGTCACGGTCGTCTTGTTTCCAATTCTGGGGTGCCGGCCGACCGTTCCGGACGGACGGCCTTCATTAAAACGCCCAATCCAATACCAGGGCGATCTGATTGTCATCCCTTACCTTGCCTCCAGCGGCTTTGGCAGGCTCATTGGTCGTATAGAACCTCCCTTCCAAATTGACTTTGATATTGGCTCGGACGAGCATAGCCGAACCCACGATAAATCTCGCCACATCCCCATCCGCCTCATGTTTCACGGTAAGGTTCTCATACCTGAGGTACGGCACCATCCACGGAAAAACAAAATACTGCGCTTCGGCAAACCAGACATCCGTCTGCTCATGGGTCTCGTGATTGTCGCCCGTTATATATCCGCCGGCCATAGAAAGGTCCTTGTAATTGACACGCACATCCCCTCCGATCCGATCAAATCTGTAGGCATTCTCATCGATATAGCTCCTGTAGGTGAAAAATCCGACCTGAACCGAATCATCCCGCCAGTATCCGGACGGGGAGGTGCCGACCCCGCCCGCCTCGGATTTTCCTCCGGAACCGTCGTATCCCAGCCCTCCGAATTTCAAGGAAAAGGCCCCATAGAAATCCTTCTGGCTGTTGTCCGAATTTCCCTCCACAACTCCTACGCCATATCGCCAACGCCGGCCATACCCGTCCGCTTGTAAGCCGGGTTCGTTATCCAGACCCATTGCATCTACGTAGAGGTAGTCCTCCGCAGTAAAGCTGTTTTCATTCCTTGTATTCGGCAAAGCGATCGTATGCCTGCCCACATTGCCTGCTTTGATGTTGAGATAATGTTTCCCGATAGTCCCTGAAAAGAGGTTCTGCCACATCAGCCACCCTGCAGGATTGGTCGAATAGCTGCCATCATCTTCCCTCTCAATCCCGAGATTGGCATAAAAGGCAAGATTTTTGTCGAATGAACCCGCACCGAGGAGCGTGAACTCGCCCGGGAAATTGAAATCGCTGCGGTTGGTTTGGGGGCCGTAAGGATGGTATTGCATGCCCCCGACTATACGGATCGCAAGAGGCGGCACGCCGGGAATATGAGACGGCCACACAGCATCGGGGAATACCTGCTTGTAGGCATCGGCGCCCATGGAGACAGGCTGTTCCTTCACGTAGATCTCATCCGCCTCCGGTAGTTTGTACCCGTTAAGCCTGAATGCCTCCCCCATTGCGGTGAGTTTTGGAAACGGGGCATGGCACAGCATGCAGGACGTTTTGTATTTTCTGGCAAATGCCG
>CAYUCJ010000112.1:0-4005 GCA_964443285.1 uncultured Desulfobacteraceae bacterium
CATCTCCAGGACCCATGAATGTCACCCGTCCCGTTGGAGAGACCCGTTCGCCTGACCAGCCGTCACAGCAGACTGATCGTGAGAAATGGGGTTGAGAAAAACCTGCGCTCGGGAATTTCCGGAGGAGCAATAAATGGAGGCTACAACACAAGCAGTCACAAATGAAATCCCTGCCGAGGCAAGAGCTGTCCTGGCGAACATAGCCGGTGAAAAAAGAGTGTTCAGACGGAAGGTCTTTTTTTCACTGACGTGTCTTTGCCTGGTCATGTTCCTTGGCCTCGTGTTACTCGGCCTCAATTTCAGGTTCATGGGAAATTGGCTGTGGTTCATCATGGGTGGAATGGGCATCACCCTGCTGGTGTCTGTCCTGGCCATAACTCTGGCATCCGTCTTGTCGGTTGCGGGAGCACTCGGAAGATTGTCAAAAAATCCCATTTTCAACAGCCTTGCCACCATGTATGTATCCCTGATCCGGGGCACGCCTTTGCTGGTCCAGGTGTACATGTGGTATCTCGCCCTCCCTCAGTTCGGAGGGGCTCTTCAGAAGCTCGGAATACCGGGTGCCCAGAAGATCTTCACACTGCCTGCCATCCCGGCAGGGGTCCTGGCCCTCGGTGTTTGCTACGGGGCGTACATGACTGAAATTGTCCGTGCCGGTATCGAGTCCATCAAGATAGGACAGACCGAGGCCGCAAAAGCCTTGGGCATGAATGACCGGCAGTGTATGCGCAGGGTCATCTTCCCGCAGGCCCTGCGCGTCATACTTCCCCCCATTTCCAATGAATTTATCGCCATGGTAAAAGATTCTTCCCTCGTCTCCCTCATGGGGGTATGGGAGCTGAGTTACCGGGCCATCAAGATCGGCAGGCGGTATTTTCAGTCTTTGGAAATGCTCATCATGGTTGCTTTGATCTATTGGGTCATGTGCATCATCCTGCAGACCGTACAGGAACGAATTGAGAAGCATATGGCGAGAGGTGAGAGGGGGAACCAAGAATGAATAACCGGAAAGCGATCATCAAAATTCAAAATCTTCACAAGGTTTTTGGAACCACCCTCCACGTATTGAAGGGCATAGACCTGGAAGTCAGAACTGGGGAAGTGGTGGTCATCTTGGGGCCATCCGGTTCCGGCAAGAGCACACTGCTGCGATGCATCAATTTTCTGGAGGAGCCGACGGCCGGCACCATCGAGGTCGACGGAGTGACGGTCAAGGCGGGCGAAAAGACTAAGAAGCGAGATGCCTACATTCTGAAAATACGCGAGAAGGCCGGCATGTGCTTCCAGTCCTTCAACCTGTTCCCCCATATGACGGCCTTAGAGAACATTATTGAAGGACCGGTGACGGTACTGAAGCAGAATAAAAAAGAGGCCATCCCCTATGCCGAAGAACTCTTGCAATGGGTGGGCCTGAACGACAAGAGGGATGAGTACCCCGCACGGTTGTCAGGAGGTCAACAGCAGAGGGTGGCCATTGCCCGAAGCCTGGCCATGAAACCGAAGATCATGCTTTTTGATGAACCCACCTCCGCCCTGGATCCGGAGTTGGTGGGCGAAGTGGTGGACGTTATGGAACGATTGGCCGACGAGGGGATGACCATCATTGCCGTCACGCATGAAATGCATTTTGCCCGGGACGTTGCCCATAGGGTTTTGATTATGGATGGAGGAAACTGGATAGAGGAAGGCCCGCCGGAGGAGATCTTCACCCACCCAAAGGAACCGCGAAGCAGACAGTTTCTCGCCCATATCCTCGGGGCCGGCAACATAAACTGAGGCTTCTCCCGCAGGAACGATTCCTGAGTCAGTTCCCCATCCCTTTGAGTATCTTGGAAGGCGTTATGGGGAGGTCTTTGCACCGGTAGCCCGTGGCGTGGTAGACGGCCTCGGCAATGGCCGGAGCTGTGGGTGACGCAAGGCCTTCGCCGGCCTCTTTCGCTCCCATGGGCCCTTCCGGTTCGTAGGTCTCAACGGTGACGGACTCCCCGGGCGGCATATCCAGGGCAGTTGGGATCTTGTAGTCCAGGAAGGACTGGTTGAGGGTCTTTCCATCCTTCATGACAAACTGCTCGGACAGGGCGTACCCCAGCCCCATCTGAATGGATCCTTCAGCCTGTCCTTCAACGGCAATAGGGTTGATGACGGTTCCACAGTCGTGGGCCGTCCAGACCTTTTTCACATTCACGAGTCCTGTTTCCCGGTCCACCTCCACCTCAGCCACCTGGGCTCCGAAACTGAAAGCAGGCGTGACCAAACCCTTTCCGCGCGGTGTGTATGAACCCCTTGCCACAAGGGGCTCTCCACGGTTCGCCCTCTGGGCGAATGCCACCGCCTCCCCGAAGGAAAGGGACCTGTCAGGCCTGCCCTTGGCCTGAACCCGCCCGTTCTTGCATTCCATGTCGTAGATGACGTTGAGATTGAAACGGGCGGACAGGGCGCCGAAGAGCCTTTCCTTGATCTCTCCGGCCGCACGGACGATGGCGTTCCCGGCCATGAGGGTGACTCTGCTGCCCCACGATCCCAGGTCGGCTTGGGGGGTCATGGCGGTGTCGGCCGAGGTGATCCGGATATCCTCCATTTGAAGGCCCAGTTCCTCAGCCAGTATCTGTTTCAGGACCGTATCCGATCCCTGGCCGATGTCGGAGGCCATGGTGAGGAGGTGAACGGTGCCGTCGGTAAACGCCCGGACTTCTGCGGAGGAAAACGGGTACTGGGTGTTGAACCAGTTGAACACGCCGCCGGAGATAAAACTGTAGCAGCCCACGCCGATACCCCGGCCCGGTTTCCTTTCCTTCCGCTTCCGTTTCCACCCGCTGATGCGGGCCACTTCCTTCAGAGATTCAATGAAACCGCAGCTGGAAATGGTGGCCACGTCAGGGATCTCATCCCCGGTGACCATGCCGTTCTTTATCCTCAGTTCAATGGGATCCAGCCCCAGGTCCTCGGCCACCATGTTCATCTGTGTCTCCGCCGCAAACAGGGACTGCGGGGCCCCGAAACCCCTCATGGCACTGGAGGGCGGTTTGTTGGTGTAGATGTGCTGGCCCAGAAAACGGTAATTCGGATACCGGTAGAGCATGGCGCCGAAGTTGCCGGAGAGGAATGTTGCCGTCGGCCCCATGGCGTTGTATGCGCCGCCGTCCAGGTAGATCTTGAGGTCCTTGGCCAGGAGCGTGCCGTCCTTCTTGAAGCCTACTTTTGAGGTAAGCCTCATGGGATGTCTTCTCCTTCCGGCGGCGAGTTCCTCTTCACGTGTGAGGGTGAATTTGACGGGCCTTCCGGTTTTTTTCGCCATGAAGGCGGCACAGAACTCCCAGGATCTCAATTCCATCTTTCCACCGAACCCTCCACCCAGGTAAGGTTTAATGACACGGATGTCATTTTCCCGCATGCCCAGCGTCGAAGCGAGAAGACACTGAATGATGTAGGGGGTCTGGGTGGACGTCCACAGGGTGATCCTGCCGTCCAGGTCGCACTGGGCTATGGTGGAGCAGGGCTCCATGTAGGCATGGCTCACCGCATGAACCGTAAACGTGTCCTTTCGAATGTAATCGGATTGGACAAATCCCTCTTTGATGTTCCCATACTCTATTCTTCTGTTTACGCTGATGTTGTTGGGGGAGGAATCGTGGATGACCGGGGCGCCCTTTTTCATGGCCGCGTCGATGTTGAAGACGGCAGGGAGTTCTTCATACTCGACGCGAATCAGATCGAGGGCCTCCTGGGCGGTCTCCCTGTCCACGGCCGCAACAGCGGCGACCTCATCGCCGATGAAACGAACCTTATCCAGAGCAAGAGGGTATTCGTCCTGGGTTGCGGGGAAGAGCCGCCAGTTGCCGTAAGGTATCTTGGGCGTATCCTCTCCCGTGATAACGCACTTCACCCCGCTAAGGGCCCGGGCCTTCTTGACGTCCAGGTGTACGATGCGGGCGTGAGCCAGAGGGCTTCTCAGAAGCCTGCCGTGGAGCATACCCGGCAGTTTGATGTCATCCGTGTAGATGGCTG
>CAYUCJ010000112.1:4105-8705 GCA_964443285.1 uncultured Desulfobacteraceae bacterium
AGAAGCCTGCCGTGGAGCATACCCGGCAGTTTGATGTCATCCGTGTAGATGGCTGCCCCGGTGGCCTTGGCCCTGGCGTCGGTCCGCGGGACATCCTTCCCAACGATATTGAAGCGTTCCATGGTGAATCCTTTCGTCAAGAATCAGGCCTTGGCGGATTGGTAGGCCCCCAGCAATGCCCTTTTCGTCAATATCTGCACCATCTTCCTGCGGTAGGCCGCCGATGCCCGCATGTCGGTGATCGGTTTGGCCTCCCTTGAAGCACGCAGGGCGGCCTTTTCAACCCGCTCAAGGGTCCATATTTTGCCCTTGAGCACTTTTTCCGCCCCAATCGCGCGCATGGGAGTGGGAGCGACGGCTCCCAGCGCGATACTGAGACCCACGCACCGTTCACCTTCCAAGACCACCCTGGCCGCCGCACCGACTGCGGCGATGTCAACTTTTCCACGTTCAGAGATCGATTCGTAAGAAGTCCCTGTGTGCGCAGGGGGAAGGGGAACAAGAACAGCCTTCACAATTTCACCCGGCCTGAGGTCGGTGAGACCGGGTCCTTTGAAAAAGGCGACCAGAGGGAGGCGCCTTTCCTTTTTGGTACCGGCGATTAGGAGTTCGGCACCCATAGCCAGAAGAATGGGGGCATTGTCCGCGGACGGAGCTCCATTGCACAGGTTTCCAACGACCGTACCCATGTTGCGTATTTGGACGGTGGCCGTCTTTAGAGCGGCCAGGGCGACGGTGGGAAAATGTTGCATGATCTTGGGGTGCGACGCCACATCCGATAGCAGGGCGGTCGCTCCGATGGTCAGGCCGCTTTTCCTGTCAAGGTGGATTTCATTGAGGCCGTGGACTCCTTTGAGCCCGATCACCGTGGAAACCTTTCGCAGTCGGTATCGAAGCTTTATGAGGAGGTCAGTGCCTCCGGCCATGACCGCTGCTCCCTCCCCTCCTTCTTCCAGGAGGCGGCACGCCTCCTTGAGGGTTTCCGGTGCGTGATATTCAAAACTTGGGATGGTCATTGTGTGTCTCCCACCATTTCCACAGCCCATGGCAGTGGCCCTGACGGGTTCTGCCCGTCCCGGGTGAAAAGTTTTTTCCCTACTTCAGTTTTTCAGCCGCGCTGGCAATGGCCTCCACGATCTTGTTGTATCCGGTGCATCGGCAGAGATTCCCTGAAAGCCCTTCCCGGATTTCCTCCTCACTGGGAGATGGGTTCTTCTTGAGGAGGTAGAGGGCGGAAAGTTCCATTCCCGGGGTACAAAAGCCGCACTGAATGGCGCCTTTCTCAATAAAGGCCTCCTGGATGACATGCAGGGACTCCCCGGACGGCGCCAACCCCTCAACCGTCGTGATTTCTTTCCCGTTCATTTCGACGGCAAGCGTCAGGCAGGAGGTGACGCTCCGATCCCCTACCATGACCGTACAGGCCCCGCAGTCACCGGTCCCGCACCCTTTCTTGGTGCCCGTCAGGTTCAGGTCCTCACGGAGTACGTCGTTCAGGCTGCGACGGGGATCTACGGCGAGATGGTAGGTGTCTCCGTTTACGTTGAGTGTGATGTTGTGTTTCATGAGATATCCCCTCTATCGAGATGGTAACCAAGAAAATAGACACTATGGACAGCCGGGAGTCAAGTGCAATTTTTCTTAAAACCGGCCGCGGATCAAAACGCTCAGCATTCAAAAACAGTGTCGGGAAAGCGGTTGAGTTTTCTGAGCCCATCGGAAGTAACGACAAAGACGTTTTCAAGTCCTACCACCCCCTCTCCCGAAAAGATAAACTTGGGTTCGAGGGCGAAGACCATGCCTTCCTCGAGGACCGTCCTGCTGTTACGGCCGATGATCGGCCATTCGTCCAACTCGAGCCCGATGCCATGAGCGACGAAGGGAACAGGATCGGGATATCCCATGAATCCTTCCTCCATTTCGTATTTGCGGACGACTTGGAGGGCGTTGTCATAAAGTTCCCCTGCCACAAATCCCGGTCGCGCGTTCTCCATCAAGGTCTCCTGAACCTCGATCATGACATCATGGGCTTGTAGTAACTTTCGAGGGAGTTTTCCAATGGAAAAGAGGCGCGCCTGGTCGGACACATATCCGTCCACACTGGATGTGTAATCCACCAGGATGGGCTCGTGAGGCCGGATCTTGCCTCTCCCGGCGCCCTGGGAGTAGTAGGGCCCCAGTCCCTGGCCGCCCGTAGGACCTGGAGAGGCACTGGGAACGGCACCACTTGACCCGGCCAGGACGTGCCCGTAAAAACACTCCATGTTGAAGGCGCGTGCCCTGACAAGTCCCGGATGGCCCAGACCCCTGTAATAGGATTCCAGATGGCGGGCAAGATCAATTTCCGTCTCCGCGAAATCCAGGACCGCTGGGACTTCTTCGAACATGCGGTCTCCCATGGCGGCGGCCCGGGTCATGCAGGACACCTCATAGGGTGATTTGATCATTCGAATGCGCCTAATCAGAGCAGAGATATCAACCATTTCCGCGTCCGGGAAAAGATTTTTGTAGATCCGATATTGGTTTACCGGAAGCACGTCCATCTCAAACCCCACACGAAGGGGGAGACGGCCGTCATGTTCCAGGATGAGTTGAGGCAGCGCGGAGAACCCGGGAAGATGAACGATATCCTGAATGGCGGCGTCCTGTCTTGCCCGAACCACGCTCCTGCGCACCATGAGCAGGGCTGAACCTTCTGAAGGGACCCACAGATGTGCCGTCTGGTCCGTTGCGGAGAGGTAGAACAAGTCGGCCTTCTGGACAAAGACAGCGCCGTCCAGCCCTTGTTTCCTGAGTCCTTTCTGTACGCGGGTCAAGCGCAATGGGACTTCATTCTTTAGTGACGGGGTGTTCAAGCCATGACTCCTTTACCCCGGTTCCGGGACCTTTTCCCCTGATATGATCGGCATACCAGTCGATCTGACGACAGACACCACGTATGATCCGTACCTCCCTTGCACGCAGTGGAAGTCTCGAGAGGTACCGCCGGATATTGAGCATCCAGTGTTCGGGGTTCTGGGGGTTGAGAAAGCCGATCTTCATCAGTGTCCTCCTCAGGTGTCCGTACATGCCCTCCAATTCAAAACTGTCGGCCAATCGGGGGACGGGTTTCACGGGTGCTTCCTTAGATACAAGGTAGATTTCGTAGCAGATGACCATGACGGCCTGTGCCAGGTTGAGTGAGGAGAACCCGGCCGTTGGGATATTGACAATGGTGTGGCAGTATTGCAACTGTTCATTGGAAAGGCCCCGGTCTTCCGGTCCAAAAAGGAGCCCTGCAAGGTTGTTTTGTGTCAGGGAAATAAGGTCCCCGGCCAGAAGGCGAGGCCTCGTGATAGCGGGCCTCAGGGAGCCGATCCTGGCCGTCAGACCGGCGATAAAGTTAAAAGGGCCAAGGGCGGATTTCAGGTCATCGAAAACTTTCATGGACTCCACGATGGCCTGCGAGGGGCCTGTTGCGGTCTTCAGGACCCTGGAACGATCAAGGTTCTTGGGGTTGACCAGTATCAGGCGATGCAGCCCCATGTTGTTCATTGCCCGGGCAGTGGCCCCGATATTCTCCGGAATCTGGGGCTCCGCCAATATGATACCTATATTTGAGAGATTGATTTTCGAAACCATGAATGTAAATCCGGGCCTCCGCCAGAGTCATCATTACTAATCTGTCGGCACGCCTTCGGAGCTCTGAAGGATTTGAAGAATCTGGGTCATCAGTCCGTCGTTGTTAAAAGAAAAGCTGACTTTGCCCTGTTTCACCTCAAAGTGCGTGAGTTCGCAACCGTATTCTTCAGCCACCTCCTCGAGGACTTCTCTGAAAGAAAGGGCAACCGGATGTCCGTCACTGTCGACGTCTTGTGAAAACATGTCTACTTCGATGCAACCACGTATATGAGGCATTCGTTCCCGTCCTTACCCTAAAAAACGATGGGAATGGTGTAAAGTGGATTATGAAGATTCATGACTTCGCAAAAAGTCATCATCGTGCCCATGGACGGGCACGCAAATCAATGGGTTGCTCTGTAACCCATTGATTTGCAAGGAAAGCGAAAATCACACTTTTCGGTTTTCGTCAGTAAAAAGGCCAAGGACGGACTTTTTAGGATTACATCGATATTTGGTTGTCAGTATAAGGGTTCTCGCTGGAAATGCAAGGTGTTCGGCTGAGATCTCGCCATAATTGCAAATAGATCCTTGCGCAGCTTACGGACACCTCTCAAAATATCTTCTGCAAACTTTTATCATGGCATGAATCTTGCCATGTAATCCCATAACAGAATACTTTCGCCGTGAATGGATTGCACCGGCCCTTCCGCGCCGTACCGATGCGTCCCTTTTTGCGACCGGGCATGGACACAAGGACCCTGGTCAAGGTCCTGTTTTCTGATAAACGCAGGCAGCAAGAACAAGGTGTTCGATTTTGTGGTTGAACATGACCTGCCCCTGTGTATAATAATCACGTTAAAGCTCAAGATCTCGCAGGAGGGCCTTATGGCACAGATAGACGCCTTTTTCAAACTGATGAACGAGCAGGGAGCTTCAGACCTTCACCTTGTTTCAGGCCAGCAACCCGTTTTGAGAATAGACGGTTCGCTGGAGAGAG
>CAYUCJ010000113.1:0-8696 GCA_964443285.1 uncultured Desulfobacteraceae bacterium
GGCAGATCAAAGGCCACGGAAAGACCCGTCTGCCCCTGGTCCAGGAGGAATTTGTACCTTCGATTGGATTCCTCCGCCGTGGCAAAACCCGCGTACTGGCGCATGGTCCAGAAACGCCCCCGGTACATGGTGGGCTGAACCCCCCTGGTGAAGGGATACTCCCCGGGAAGGCCCGCAACTTCCATGTAATTCACATCCTCCGTGTCCAGGGGCGTATAGAGTCTTTTTAAAGCAATCCCGGAGGTATTGATAAACCGCTCCTTCCTTTCAGGCCGTTTTCCAAGCTTTTCCTTTACATTTTGTGACCATCGCTCCAGGGTCTCTCCGAGCCCCGGATAAGCTTCTTTTTCCGCCATTTATGATCCTCCCGATTGACCTGGACCGTTCGCCGCTCACGGGCCGGGTTGTTCCTTCCCGTCACAGAATACATTAACCATTATTTTATGCATATGAGTCTGTCAAACCTTTTTTCAGCAACCTATTTTTCACCTTGACAGGGGCAAAAAGCTATATTAAAGCTACATCGTCATCTTTACCCACTGGCGGCTGGGGACCCAGCCTGAAAAATCAAAATTCAATTTGCATCAATGGAGAACCAGAGAATGACGTTCGATGAAATTCTTGATTTGCTGAACGGTATCATGCGTACCACCGGGGTCTTCAATTTTGACCCTAAGGTCATCGTCATGTGGGCAATTGCCTCCATGTTCATCTACCTGGCCATCGCCAAGAAATTTGAACCCCTGCTTCTGCTGCCCATCGGGTTCGGAATCTTTATCGTGAACTTCCCCCTCGTTCCCATGATGGGGTTTGAACACGGGCGGCCACAGCTTCTCCAGTTCTTTTACCACTACGGGCTGGAATGGGAGATCATACCGTGTGTGATTTTCCTCGGACTTGGCGCCATGACCGACTTCGGCCCGCTGATCGCCAATCCCAAGACACTGCTCATAGGTGCGGGAGCACAGCTCGGCGTCTTTATTACTTTCACAGGGACCGTCCTGGCGGGTTTCACCCTGAAAGAAGCCGCCTCTGTGGGCATCATCGGGGGAGCCGACGGTCCGACCACCGTGTACCTGACGACACTCCTGGCTCCCCAACTCCTCGGTGCGAACGCGCTGGCAGCCTACTCCTATATGGCTATGGTGCCCCTGATACAGCCCCCCATCATGCGGATGATGACCTCCAAGGAAGAACGCAAGATTCGCATGCGTCAGCTCCGGCCGGTTTCCAAGAAAGAAAAAATGCTATTTCCCCTGGTGACGGCCGGGATTATCGCGCTGCTTGTGCCCTCGGTCACCCCTCTCATGGGTATGTTTATGTTCGGCAACCTCATGAAAGAGAGCGGAGTGGTCGGCAGACTCAGCGAATCCGCACAGGGCTCCCTTATGAACATTGTGACCATTTTCCTGGGAGTTTCCGTGGGAGCAACCATGTACGCGGACAAGTTCCTGAGCTGGAAGCCTCTGTTTATTTTTGGGCTCGGCTTGATCGATTTTGCCGTCTGTACGGTCGGAGGAATTCTGACGGTAAAGATCATGAACCGCTTTCTGAAGGAAAAAATCAACCCGCTTATCGGGTCGGCTGGAGTTTCCGCGGTACCTATGGCCGCGCGCGTTTCCGAGTTGGAGGGTCTTAAGGCCGACAAAAGCAACCACCTCCTGATGCATGCCATGGGCCCGAACCTTGCGGGCGTGATCGGTTCCGCTGCTGCAGCAGGGATGTTTATTGCCATGTTCCATTAGAACCTTTCATCGACCGGGAAGCATCGAAAATACACCGGCGACCGGCGGAGAGATGAAAGAATGAGAAGGACAGAAAGATGAAAAAATACATGATGTTGCTGATTGGGTTGACGTTTCTCTTCCCCGCCTCTGTCATGGCCGAAGATTTCCTGGGAGCGCCTGTTATCCCGGGCGGCCAGGTACTCTTGAAAACCCATTCACGCCTGGAGCTTTCCGTGCCAAAGGGGCATGACGAAGTTCTCGAATACTACAAGGACGCGCTCAAGAATTTCAAGGATATCCGGATACGGGATTGGAAACAGGGTACCCACATCGAGGATGACGGAAGCCTCCCCTGGCATTCCATAACCATCGTCAAGGGCGGCACCAATGAAACGAAAATAACCATCGTGAAAGACAGCTGGACCTGGATCCTGGGGACCCTTGTTCTCAGGTTCGTCGGTGTCTTTATCGTCCTCCTGCTCCTGTTCCTGGCATTGACGGCAGCAGGCGCTATCATTTCAAAGTCGGTGGCAAGAGCTGAAGCGAAACAATCAGCCGCAAAGACCTAGAACACTTTCCAAACATTGCAAGAAAAGCCCCAGCCTCCGGCCACGGAGAAAAGGGGCTTTTTTTTGTTCTGAAAAACGAACGGGCTAGAGAGGGATATTACCGTGACGGCGGGCGGGAATCGCGTCCTTTTTCTGCTTGAGCATTTCCAGGGCCTTGATCAATCGCGGCCTCGTATTTTCAGGGAAGATGATCTGGTCTATGTATCCCAGTTCAGCGGCCTTGAACGGGCTCGCAAAATTATTCCGGTACTCTTCCACGAGTTTCTTCCTGGTCCCCTCGGGATCATCTGACTCAGCTATCTGCTTCCTGAAAATGATATTGACAGCTCCCTCGGGTCCCATCACCGCGATCTCCGCCGTGGGATAGGCATAGTTGATATCTCCTCCGTGGTGTTTGCTGGACATGACATCATAGGCCCCGCCATAGGCCTTCCGGGTGATCACCGTGACCTTGGGCACCGTGGCCTCGCAGTAGGCATAAATGATCTTGGCACCATGCTTGATGATCCCGCCGTATTCCTGGTGAACCCCCGGCAAGAAGCCCGGCACATCCACAAACGTCACCAGAGGGATATTAAAGGAATCACAGGTACGAACAAACCGGGCGCACTTCATGGAAGCATTGATGTCCAGGCACCCTGCCAGGGACCTCGGCTGATTGGCCACAATACCCACCACTGCACCGTTCAGCCGACCGAATCCCACCACCATGTTGGTGGCGTAATGCTTCTGGACTTCAAAAAACGCCTTGTTGTCCAGAACGACCCCGATAATAGCCCGTATATCATAGGGAAGCTTGGGATTGGTGGGGACTGCCTCGTTCAGGGCCTTGTCAATACGCCCGGGATCATCAGTGCATTCAAGCTCAGGCGGCCTTTCCCGGTAGTTCTGGGGCAGGAATTGAAGCAACTCCCTGACCCTGTCCAGGGCCGCTTCATCCGACTCTTCTGCAAAATGGGCCACCCCGCTCCTGGTGTTATGGGTCATGGCCCCACCGAGATCCTCAGACGTGATTTCTTCCTGTGTTACCGCCTTGATGACCTGAGGCCCCGTAATAAACATATTGCTGGTCTTCTTGACCATGATGGTGAAATCAGTCAGGGCCGGTGAATAGACGGCCCCTCCCGCACAGGGTCCCATGATCACCGAGATCTGGGGGACCACACCGGACGCCCACACATTGCGTTTGAAAATCTCCCCGTAACTCCCGAGACTCACGACCCCTTCCTGTATCCTGGCGCCTCCGGAGTCGTTGAGTCCGATAATCGGCGCACCGTTCTTCAGGGCCAGGTCCATGATTTTGCAGACCTTCTCACCGAAAGGGCCGCTCAGGGAGCCGCCGAATACCGTGAAGTCCTGTGAAAAAACAAAAACCGAGCGGCCGTCGATGGTCCCGTATCCGGTGACCACTCCGTCGCCCGGTATCTTTTTCTTTCCCATGCCAAAATCCTGGCATCGGTGCACTACGAATTTGTCAATCTCTTCAAAACTGTTTCGGTCAAGGAGGTAGTGTATCCTTTCCCGTGCGGTCATCTTGCCCTTTGCGTGTTGATCTTCAACACGCTTGGGGCCACCTCCCATTTCAGCTTCACGATTTCTTCGATCAAGCTCCTTTATTTTATCTTCGAAATTCATTCAGCAGTCTCCGGGACAATTGGACACCCGATCAGGCCGGACCTATCCATTGGGCCATGGCAACCATCTCTTTCAGTCATCCGGGGCAGGATTTACTCCATTGCCACGAGGACCGCGTCCGCTTCCACTGCGTCGCCCTTCTTGCAATTGATTTCCTTTACAGTTCCGGCATCTGCCGCCACAATGGGAAGTTCCATTTTCATGGCCTCCAGGATCACCACCTCATCCCCTTCGTTCACGGCATCACCCACATTGACTTTCACATCGATCACTTTTCCCCCCATAGGGGCAGTCACATCACTCACTTTCCTTACCTCCTCTGTACCATTAAATTTTTTTCAGGTCTGCAGCCTTATCTCGTCTTCAAGAGACGGGTTCCCAGGGGCCCCCTGTCACATTATAAGGCATCTGATTTATGTGACATTTTTAATAAGCCATGCTTATAACATCCAACCATGGCCTTTTGTCAAGAATAATGTTTCTTTAAAAATAACCCGATAGATAGGCCCACAATTCAATTTTTTGGAGCATTTCTTGCATATTCTTCAGAAATGACGTCCCAAAGAAAGCGTCTGCGCTCTTCTGGTTACTTGTTCTCAAAATGAGGATTGCCGAATAAGTCCGGTGCTCTGTCGAAGGGCCGCTAATGGGTTGTGCCGGGTTAAATTTTCAGTATTTCGAGGATGGGAACCTAAATAGAGCTAAAGAATTCATCCCTTGACAGGGATGATCAAATTATCTAATCTTGCGCAAACGGCTCCATTTATGGGAAATCGAAGCAAAACCGCCAGCCAAGATTGTCCCCGGGAGGAATCAAATGCCAGTATACAAATGGGTTGCAGACACCAGAAAAGGTAGGACCCTCAAAGGAGAATTGGAGGCAGCTGACGAAAAAATTGCCCGGCTCCAGCTGAAGAGGCGAAACCTGGCGGTCAGGAAGATAAAGCTTAAACCCAAAGACCTTTTTGAAAACGTCTCGTTTATGCAACCCAAGGTGACTGCAAAGGATATTGTTGTTTTCACCAGGCAGTTTTCAACCATGATAGACGCGGGACTTCCACTGGTTCAAGGACTGACTATCCTCTCGGAACAGGCTGACAACCGCACCTTCCGGCAGATCCTGAAGCAGGTTACCAAAGATGTTGAGGGTGGATCCACTCTGGCCGAGGCCCTCAAAAAACACCCGAAGGTTTTTGATGATCTCTTTGTGAACCTCGTGGCGGCAGGTGAGGTGGGCGGTATCCTGGATACGATTTTCCAGCGCCTGGCCGCGTACATTGAAAAAGCCCAGAAGCTCAAATCACGAATTAAAGGTGCCATGACCTACCCCATCGTGGTCGTTTGTATCGCCGTGATTGTCATTGCCGTCATCCTTGTCTTTGTCATTCCGGTCTTCGAAGATCTTTTCGCCAGCGCCGGATCGTCCCTTCCCGTTCCCACACAGATAGTGGTCTCCCTGAGCCGCTTCTTCAAGGGAAACATCCACTACGTTATCGCCGCAGTCATTGTGCTGATCATCGCCTTCAAGAAGTACAGGGGAACTGAAAAAGGACGGAAGCAGACCGATACACTCTCTCTCAAACTGCCCGTATTCGGCCCCTTGTTGAAAAAAGCGGCGGTCGCGCGTTTTACCCGGACGCTGGGCACCATGATCAGCAGTGGAGTTCCCATCCTCAGTGCCCTGGAAGTGGTGGCGAAGACATCAGGCAACGTGATCCTGGAACAGGTCATTTTCGAGGTGCGTTCGAGCATCGCCGAAGGCCAGCCCATAGCTGAGCCTCTGTCTGAAACGGATATTTTCCCCAGCATGGTGACTCAAATGATCGCGGTCGGCGAAGCAACCGGGGCACTGGACACCATGCTCGAAAAGATCGCGGATTTCTATGAAGACGAGGTTGACACGGCCGTAGAGGCCTTGACCTCCATGCTGGAACCCCTTCTCATGGTCTTTCTCGGGGGCGCCATCGGTGGCCTTGTAATTGCCATGTACCTGCCGATATTCAAGATGGCAGCGGCATTCGGTTAGCCCGCATTGCTCAGCAATAATCTGCTTTAACGGCGGATAGTCCCATGCCTACTGCGTTGCACTTGATAAATGACCTCGGCGTACCTCAAGTACGCCTGTGGCCATTTTTCTTCGCGCGCCTTGTATTCGCGGGACTCTCCACCGTTTCGCGACGAAGATCGGTGAGAAATGCGGGTTAGATCTCCCCACATGGTCGAATCCTCCCCAAACATCGAGAGGTCAGAGCTTTCCAAGCGCATCCAGACCCTGATGTTCATGAGGATTCTCTTTGTCTCTCTCCTCCTGGGGGCTTCCATAGTCATCCAGATCAGGGAAACGAGAACCTACTTCGGTTATATCCAGAGTTTTCATTTCTTTCTCCTGGCCGCCGTCTTCCTGCTGACTTTTGTCTATGTCATTATTTTGCGGGTTGCCGAGCGGTTGTTGTGGTTTGCGTACCTGCAGCTCCTCCTGGACACGGTTTTTATTACAGCCATCATCTATTCCACAGGTGGAATGGACAGCATCTTCTCATTCCTCTATATTCTCACCATCATCAATGCCAGCATCATCCTTTACAAAAAGGGGGCCATTTTCATTGCTTCCGCCAGCAGCATCCTTTTCGGATTGCTTCTCGATCTGCAGTTCTATGGCGTGGTTCACCCCTTGGGCTCTTACAGCGCCATGGTTTCCGAGTACCAGCGTGTGCGGCTCTTCTATCTCATCGTCGTCAACATGACGGCTTTCTACCTGGTCGCCTTTCTCAGTTCCTATCTCTCCGAACAGACCCGAAAGAGCCGTGCTGAACTGAAGGCAAAGCAGATCGACTTCGACCAGCTGGAAGTCCTCAAGGATGCCATTATCAACAGCATAGATTCCGGTCTGATTGCCCTCGATGATCAGGACCGGATCATCCTCTTCAACCCGGCGGCCGAGGCCCTTTTCGGCATAGAGCTTTCCCGTTCGCTTGGAATGCCCATCGACCGGATCCTGCCTGTTATAAGCGATTATCTGGAACGAAAGGAAACCTCGCCCGGACTGTTGCTTAAGGGCAAAACGCCCTTTGTCGATATTCCCTTTGAGAGACTCGACCAGGAACCCCTCCACCTCCGTCTTTCCCTGTCTCCCCTCCGATTAGGTTCCAACCCGGATCGGGGCCACATCCTGGTCTTTCAGGATATGACCACAACAAAGCAGATTGAACAGGAAATGAAGAAAGTGGAAGGCCTTGCCCTGATAGGGGAACTGGCCGCTGGAATCGCTCACGAAATCAGGAATCCCATGGCCTCCATCAGTGGCTCCATTCAGCTGATCAGGGGACGTCTGGACGATGACGGCATCAACAGCCGGTTGATGGAAATCGTACTCAGGGAGATCAAGAGGCTCAACAGGCTCGTGAATGATTTCCTCCTTTTTGCCAGGCCAAAAAAAGTGAAATTGAGGTCATTTGATTTGAGTGAACTGATCATGGAATCGCTTGAGCTTTTTCAAAACAGCCAGCACTGGGATGAGAGAATCCATGTCTCCACGGGGATTTCCAATGACACCCTGCTTGTCTCTGACCCTGAACTTGTCAAACAGGTGTTGTGGAACCTTTTCATCAATGCGCTCGAAGCCATGCCTGACGGTGGTTCGATGCAGATCCTCGCCCGAAAAGAAGACGGCGGTGAGATCTTTCAACAAATGGCCGTCAGAATCCAAGTCCGGGATACCGGAAAAGGTTTTGATCATTCGGTCATGCCTCACCTGTTTACACCTTTCTGGACGACCAAGGAACAGGGGTCAGGACTTGGTCTCGCCATTGTCAAACGCGTTGTGGACACGCTTAAGGGAAGGGTCTTTGGAGAAAATCATCCGGAAGGCGGGGCTCAGGTGACCATCCTCCTGCCCTCTCTCTCCCCTGAAATCCCTCCGGCAGAAGAACCCAAATCCACCGTCTAAATTGCACGTAGCAAGTTGGGTCGGGTGATTTGAGGAAATTCCTGATTAGCAGCAAGGTTCCAGATGCAAGTCGAGGATCCCGGACTTTGAGCGGGGGCGCTGAGGAGTGACGTCTGAGTGGTATAAACAATACGTCGCAAGGAGGAGCGACTGAAGGTAACAAAACAGATGATGCCTTGATGATGGATAAGGGAATAAAGTCCCTGGCCGGGGGTTGGCAATCCCTGAAGAATCTGTCAATATAAGAATTTAACCTTTCTCCATCGATTCACAGAGGAACAGGACCCATCAAAACGATGACAAGGCTCATTAACCAGAAATGGTTTTCGGACATCAAACGGCCCAGCCGCTACTTGGGCCATGAGATCAATGCTGTCAGGAAAGAGCCGGCAATGATAGACGTCTCCATTGCCCTCTGCTTTCCCGATGTCTACGATATCGGGATGTCCCACCTTGGGATGAAGATTCTCTACCATATCCTCAACGGTCCGTCCTGGCTCGCTGCAGAACGGTTCTTTACCCCTTGGGTGGACCTTGAGAAGGCCATCAAGACATCGGGGTTTCCCCTGACGTCCCTGGAATCCGAAAAACCTCTGTCCGATTTCGATGTGGCGGGCTTCAGCCTCCAGCACGAACTCTGTTATACCAACATCCTGACCATGCTTGATCTTGCCGGGATCCCTCTCCTCTCCCGAAAAAGGAGTTCCCGTCACCCACTGGTCATCGCCGGCGGCCCCGCCTGTTTCAACCCTGAACCCGTTGCTGAAATATTTGACGCCGTGGTCGTTGGAGATGGAGAGGAAACCACCCTCGCCATTT
>CAYUCJ010000114.1:0-5761 GCA_964443285.1 uncultured Desulfobacteraceae bacterium
TCATTTGGCTGAAAGGGATACCCTTGTCCCAGAGATTGAACTGGCTGAATCTGGTCCGGGTAGGGATAAATACTCTTGGATGGCCCTTGGTGTAAAAGGAGAGCATGGAGGCCCTTCTGAGGTGGTCGGCGAACAGGGCATCACCCGGCTGGATGTACTGCTGAAGTTGTTCCACGGCTTCTTTCGGTCCGTAAAGGCGATTGAGCATGTTGAATCTGGGCGGAAGAAAAAAGAGCTCTGGCAGCTGCATGACAAGGGTCATCAAAACCGACAGGGCCAGCCCGGAAAGGAAAACCCTTTTGAGATTCAACCGGACGATAAGGTGTGCGCAGATAATCATTCCTGAAATGACAGCCACGGCTCCCCAGTTCAGGCTCATTTTTTTGAAGAGCGACTTGTAGAGGAAAAATGCCATCGGGAAGAGGAAGAAAGAAAAGAGATAGAATTCGCCGAAATTTTCCTTGAAAAGGCGATAGCGCCAGCCACCCCAGACCAGCAGCGGGAAGAAAAGGATCCCGAGAACAAGAAATTGGCCGCCCAGAAAAGCAAAGAACGTGTGCAACCGCGGGCGAAAGGCCTCACTCGTGCCGTGATGGTATTGAAAGGCAAAACTGAGCCAGTCGTGCTGATAATTCCACCATATGACCGGCGAGAAGATCATGACTGCTATGGCAACCGCGAACCATGCCTTCAAGTCCAGCAGCTTTCTGGGCATTTTAAACAGGAGAAAGAGAAACAATGATCCAAGAAAAATGACAGAGGTGTATTTGCTGAGCAGGAGGAGCCCCATGGAAATGCCTGCGAGGACGTGATAAGAGATGCTCTCTTCGGTTAAAGCAAGGTAGATATAGTACATGGAAACAGCCCAGAACAACATGAGAGGGGCGTCGGGAGTGATAATGGTGAAACCCATGTTGGTTGCGGGAAGCGAGATAAGCAGCACCACAGCGTAAAGGGCGGTTTTGTCGTCAAAAACCTTTTTTGCCAGGAGGTAGGTATACAGGGTCGCGATACCCATGCAGAAGACCCCTGCCAGCCTGACGGTAAATTCGTTGGTTTTAGAAAGCGTGAAGAGTTTGATCAAAAAGGCGACGAGCGGTGGATGGTCATAGTAGCTTAAATCAAGATGCCTGCTCCACAACCAGTAGTATGCCTCATCCGGATGAAGAGGAAGTCTCACATTGTAGATGGCGTGATACCCGGAATAGAGCAGAATCAGAAAGGATGCTATCCAGTCTGTTTTCGTGAGGTTAAAGTAAAATCGCCTTGTACTGGCCTGGATTCCCACGTCCGTGTCCATCCATGAAAGGAAACGTCCTGATGTTTTGACAAAAAAAGCGCATTTCCAGGCAGACGAATTCCTCGCCGGTTGTTGCATGAAAAGCGCAACTAATTGATAGAACAACCAAAGCGAAGAAAGGAGCCACCAAAAAATGCGTAAAAAGAACTGGAAACAAATGTTGCTTATGCCTTGGGATATTGAACACCCCCGGGCCGGAGAGTTGGACCGGATAAGCAAGATTCCTAACGGTATCCCTACCATAACAGATGGGGTATTGCAAGACCGTACCCACTTGATTGATTGCGTGCTTATTCGCTCGCCAAGGCGCGATCGTATAGAGAACACACATGAGGGGTGCACCAGATCATATAACATAGGCTGTTCTTGGATGCCGTAGGAGATAAGCATTCTCCTCCCGGCGTTGGGTACTGCTTAGCACATGGGAATCCCGGCCGGCCCTTGTGCTCAACGGTACTGTCATCTCAGATTTGCAGTCCCGGTCGTTTGGTTAAAACACGCGAATCAGCAAAGTAGTTAGGGATAAAGGATTGGTACAGCTTCAAATGATGATCCAGCATTTTTTCTTCAGAGAATTGCTGGAGAAAGACTTGCCTGCCTTTCAGGCCGTATGCGCGACACGTCTCAGGGTGTGAGGCGAGAGAGGTAATAGCTTTAAGGAGTTCTTCCCTGTCCTCTTTTTCAACCAGAAGCCCATTTTGTCCATGCCTGACCACTTCAGGAATGCCCCCGGTGCGGGTGCCGATGACCGGCAGACCCATGGACAGGGCTTCAATGATCGAAATGGAGAGTGCTTCGCGCCGCGACGGGGCAATAAGGATATCCATTCCCGCCAGGAATCGGGGTACATCCTCCTTGAAGCCAAGGAATACGACACGGTTCTCCAGACCGCGGTCCTTTACCATTTGTTTCATTTCTGCTGCCCAGGTGCCTGAGTCATCTCCAGCGAGAAATAATTTGCAGCGACGGTCCTTTAGCCCGGAAAGGGCATGCAGCAGGAAGTCATGCCCTTTATCCGGGATGAAGCGTGCGACCATGCAGAGGGCGCATTCATGGTCCTTGAGTCCAAGGCTTTTGCGAACGTCTTGCCTCTGTCTCCTGAGCGCGAAGTTATCCGGGACACCGTGATATATTCTGGTGATTTTGGAGGATTGGATCTGTCTTGCGACAAGGGAATCTTTTACAGCTTGTGAAACAGCGACAATGTGATTTGCCCGATGGAACCGTTTGTAACTGATCGTCGAATGTGCGGTGGCAAGGGATGGACAGCCGAGGGCCCGTCCGACCAGGGTGGCATAATGGGTTCCTCTGACCAGGTGAGCATGCAACAAATCCGGCTTGAGCCGTTGCACGGCTCTTCCCAGCAGGAAAAAGGAAGACAGATCCGTCATCCCGTGCATGGGCACGTGAATGAGGTCTACGCCGTTTTCTTCAGTTCTTTCAGCCAGCCAGGAATCCCTGGCTCCCGCGAAAGAGACCCTGTGCCCTCTTTTCACGAGGCCCCTCATGAGCACGAGGGCGTGGGCCTCTGCTCCGCCGCAGATGTGACTGTGTAATATGACCAGAATATTCATAGAAATCTCCATCCGGGAAATGAAACCGCAAAGTCGTTCACAGCCTGGATGCTAACAGAGACAGATTACCGGCACATGATTCGGGCATTAAAAGAAATTAATCTCTAATACGGACCAGGAGGTTGAAAAATAGACGCTAAAGCGATAGGTTAGCTGAAGATAGCCAGGGAAGGCGGGCGGCGGCATGAATATACTTTAATCTTCTGTTAATGTCCTGTTCATGTTGCTCTGGTATAAACGCTCTGATAAAGAATGCGGAGGCAAGGTACCTCATGAAGGTCCTGCTCATAGAAGACGACTCCCAGCTCGTAAAATTCATTGAAAAAGGGCTCTCCCAGGCGGGGTTTTCCGTGGAGACGGCCATGGACGGAAAGACAGGCCTCAACATGGCCCTGGAGTTTGACGTGAACGTTGCGGTCATAGATATCATGCTCCCTTTGATGGACGGATTTACTCTTATCCGGGAGATCCGAAAAAGCCGTCCTGAACTTCCCATTCTGATTTTGAGTGCCAAGCGATCCGTCGAGGACAGGGTGCGGGGGTTGGAGATCGGGAGTGACGACTACCTCACCAAACCGTTTTCTTTTACGGAACTCATTGCCAGGCTCAGGGCCCTTGTGCGACGAACCGGCTCCCATAGGGAGGCAACCAAGCTACAGGTTTCAGATCTTTCCCTCGATCTCCTTTCCCGAGGGCTCAGGAAGGGGAGGACGAACATAGACCTTCTTCCCAAAGAGTTTGCCCTGTTGGAGTACCTTGTCAGAAACAAAGGGCGTGTGCTGACCAGGACCCAGATATTGGAGCAGGTGTGGGGATATCAATTTGACCCTGAGTCCAACGTAGTCGATGTACATATCTGCAGGCTCAGGGAAAAGCTGGGGGATACCGGTGAAAGGAGGCTCATCCGTACCATCAGGGGGGTGGGCTATATTGTCAAAGAAGATGAATAGGTTCCGAAAGAGTCTGGCATTCAAGCTGGCTTTCATATACTCACTGCTCTTTGCTCTGGCATTCGTACTCGTTTTTTCGTCTATTTACTATACGATAGGACACGCTTTGTCCCAGAATACAAGAAGCGACCTCCTGGATGATTCTGAAGAGATTGTCAGGGCATATCAAAAGGGAAATATTGAAGCCCTGAAAGACTACATTTCCTCTGAAATAAAAGGAGATGGACCTTCCAATAAGTTCATCCGGGTCTTCGATGCGGACGGTCATATCCTGCTGTCTTCGGATGCAGCTCTCTGGGGCCATGTGCCGTTACCGAAACATTCCGATTTGGACCAAGGAAAACCGGTTGTCAGGGCCGTCGGGATACCCAAAAGGCCTGGACAGGAGGCGCGGGCGGTGGCCTTTTTTGTGGGGAACCACATTGTGGAGGAAATGGTGCCAGTCGAGGGGGATGTGAGACTTCTTGCCAGGCTTCGAAAGGCCTTTGGCCTGGGGCTTTTGCTGACGGTCCTGGTGGCCGTCCCCAGCGGCTGGATCATGGCCAGAAGGAGTTCCGAGCAAATCAGGGGGATTGATCGGGTTGCCCGTTCTATAGCGGGCAGCGCGGACCTCAGCCGGAGGGTGCCGCTCAAAGGGACGGACGACGAGCTGGATCATCTGGCAAAGACTTTCAATCTCATGGTGGAGAGGCTTGAACACTTTTTGAGGGAACTTCATGATATGATGGACAATACGGCCCACGATTTTCGGACGCCGCTCACCCGCATCAGAGCGATGGCGGAAATCGGCCTTGGCACAACAAATCATGAAGAGGTCCAGGGAACCCTGGTGCAGATCATGGATGAATGTGATCGCTTTCTTTCTCTTCTCAACGCCGTCATGGATATCTCACAGGCGAGAACCGGGATTCTGCCCCTGAAGAAAGAAGAACTCCTGTTGAAGAACCTGTTGCTTGGCCTTGTGGACCTTTACAGGGGTGTTGCCGAAGAAAGAGGCATCCGGCTAAATGTCACCTGCCCGCGCGACAAAAGAGCGATCCTTTTTGCAGACAAAAAAAGGTTGAGCCAGGCGTTGAGCAATATACTCGATAATGCACTCAAGTACTCTTCTTCCGGTGACACGGTCGCCCTCTGGACGCAGACGGTGCCGGGGTTTACGGAGATAGGTGTCGCTGACAGCGGTCCCGGCATCCCCGAGGGGGAAATCCCCCGAATATTTGAGAGGTTTTATCGGCTTGACACCAGCCGCTCCACTTCGGGAAGGGGAATCGGCCTTTCCCTCGCCAGGGCGTACGTGGAGGCCCACGGAGGCACTGTAACGGTCAAGAGCGAGCTCGGAAAAGGGAGCACCTTTTGTATCAGGGTCCCCGTGTAAGCGCAGGTCGGTTGGAAATCAGGAAATTGAGGGGATAACGAATGTGAACAGGCAAAAAACGGAGTAGCTGGCCAGGACAGCCAGAAAATTCCAGTAGCCGTGATTCTGGCGAAAGAGACCCCATTTGAAAAACCGGATGTTTTCTGTGTGAGCACCCCCAAAATTCGGCAAAAATCGGTTCACTTCCCGGCAATAGGCCCGGTATTTTTCCCCGAAGACGCCTATCAGATGGACCTCCTCCCGTTTGACGCGATTGACCATGTAGAAATAATAGAAGAGCGCAAAAACCGCAAGCAGCCACATGTTCCCCACTAGGAGCAGGCACCCGAAGAGAAGAAAAAATCGGCCCAGGTACATGGGATTTCTGACAAACGCATAGGGACCCTGTATGGCCAGGGATTTGTTCTTGTCCAGGGCCCCGAAACACCAGGATTGAAAGAGGGAGCCGAAAAGGGTGACGAGAAATCCCCACAGGAACAGGTTGGGTTTGATGTTCGGCACAAGCAGGACGAGGGCCGCCAGGAAAAGGGGAACCCGGATCTTCAATAGGGTCTTGCGGGCC
>CAYUCJ010000114.1:5861-8693 GCA_964443285.1 uncultured Desulfobacteraceae bacterium
TGGGGCCGGGGCTCGTGGTCAATGCTGCGTTCAAGCACCACTGGGGGAGACCAAGGCCCAGACAGGTCCAGGAGTTCGGCGGCAACCAGAGATACCTGCCGGTCTGGCAAAAGGGAATAGAGGGAGAGGGCAAATCTTTTCCCTCCGGCCACGCATCCGTCGGGTTTTACCTCTTTGCACCGTTTTTCTTCCTGCGCAGGAATCGGAAAGGATGGGGTATCCTTTTCCTTGGCCTGGGAATCTCTTACGGTCTGTTCATGGGTGTGGGCAGGATGGTCCAGGGAGGACATTTCCCCAGTGATGTGTTGTGGGCAGGCGGGCTCACGTATTTCGCGGCCCTGATTCTATCCTGTTTTTTCCGGTTTGAGAATGGATCGGTGACGTTGCAGGCAAAAGAAAGGATGGATGGGAACTAATTCGTGCCGGCCCACAAATAGAATTTGGGCGCCGGCGAGTAGTCAGCCCAGGGATGAGATTCTTTTTACAGGATCAAGAAAATCAAGGGACCGATAGGATCGGCCTCAATATGAAGCGGTACGACAAGGGAGAAACGGTTATTCGGTTTTACCGCCTTGATGCAAAATTCCGTAGAGTAGGGCCGCGATGGAACGTTTGGTTTTCCGCCGCTTGCGCCATTGCGCGGGGCTCACATAATTGTTTCCCAACGCCCATACACCTTTTTTGGCGGCTTTGGCCTCCATTTGATCCGCATAATACCTGGAAAGGTCAAGTTCTTTTGGAGATTTTTCAAGATATACAGCAGCGTATCCTGCGCGGAGCATTTCCAGGTTTACGTTCCTGTCGTCCAGAAAGACTTCTCCCCACATGAGTCCGTAACTCTTTTCACCATACCCTTTAATCGAAACCCGTTTGTTGAGAATAAGGTTTTCAAGATACTTTTTTGCCTCGCGGCCAAAGGGCTGGGTCTCTTCACTCTTTTTGGCGGAAAGCCCAGGGGCATCTATGCCGGCCAGTCTGATGGAAAATGGCGCATCCCGCCCCTTGACCTGAATGGTATCACCATTGAAGGCCTTGATCACAGTGAATTCTTCAGCAAATGAGACAAGCGGAACCGCAAAAAGGATCACAAACAGGAGAAGGCCGGGCCGGGAAAGACGGCCGATCAAGGCGTAAGGGGAAAAAGGAACGGTCTTTGGCTTCGACATGTCATGGATCTTTCAGGGTGAATGTCCACTTCCTCCAGCATATTTCTGCAATAAATGGGCCATTTCACCCAGTGCATAATATCCGTGACATTAAAGGGACTCACTCAGCTTGTCAATAGAGAAGTGACAACCCTTCGATCTTGTTGATGTGTCTTGTTGTTGTTTGTCAAATAGAAGGTCCCTGTTACTTCATCACACTCCCGTCCTTCAGCGAGAGGAGAAAGCTGGACCCGATGATTGACCCTATTGTCGGTATGTGCTAAACCCCACCATGGCATGGAGAAAAAAATTCCGGATTTTTCTGAAACAACTCGGCAGGACGATTTCCCATGGACGATTCATCGATTTTTGACATTCGCAGCAACTGGTACTGGCTGCCCCCGTCCCTGTTCTTCTTGGGCGCGCTCGTCATTGGGATGGGTGGCTACAATCGCTCCCTGTTTCTGGCGATTCACCAGGCCGGGTGGCACGTGTCTCCCATCTTCTGGGGGCTGGTCACTTTTTTCGGCGGCACGCTGACGGCCCTTTCCCTGCTCCTGCCCCTCGCCGGAAGGTACCGGCAGATGCTGTGGGCCGCTTTGCTGGCCGGGTTGATTTCCCTTGCCTGGTCCCACGGACTCAAGGCCTGGTTGAATGTCTCCCGCCCCCCTGCTGTGCTTGGATCGGATCTGCTTCACGTGATCGGGCCCAGGTTGAAACATGGGTCCTTCCCGAGCGGTCATGCCACGACGGCTTTCACCATTGCCGGAATTGTGGCTATGAATCTTGGTAAATGGCCGTCTCGCCTCGGTCTTCTGCTGTGCGCCATGTTCGTCGGTCTCAGCCGGATTATGGTGGGGGTGCATTGGCCGGTTGACGTTCTTGTGGGCGCCGGCGGTGGCTGGCTGAGTGGCGGTGCAGGCCTCTGGCTGAGCGGCCGTTGGCCTGCAGGTCCCACCCTTCGGCGGGCGCTGTTGATCCTGTTCATCTTGTGCGCTGTGGCCATGTCGCTGGTTGACAGCCGCTATCCTGCGGCACGCTGGTTGGCCATAGCCCTTACCCTTTGGACTGTACCGGTGGGATTACTGGCCCTGCGGGCCACCTGGCATGGAGAGGCGTGATCTATTCCTCTTCAATCTCCAGATATATCCTGCTGCCAGGCACGCGCAAAGGATCACCAAGGCGAGGCTAATCATGTGGATTTGGGTCATGAGCTGTTCCTGGTTCTGGCCGAACCAGAAGCCGGCGAGTCCGAGGACCGTGACCCAGGTGGAGGCTCCCAGGGTGGTGAAAAGACAGAAGAGGAAGAAATTCATTCTGGCCAGTCCAGCCGGAAGCGAAATGTATTGACGAATCCCAGGCAGCAGACGTCCGATAAGGGTGCTGATATGTCCGTGCCTTGAAAAAAAGACATCCGCTTTCTGAAGGGCCTTTTCGCTTACCAGGAGATAGCGCCCGTATTTCTCAAAAAAGGGTCTTCCATACCTGGCAGCCAGCCAATAATTGAAAATGGCCCCCAGGAGGCTCCCCACTGTCCCGGAAGCCATGACCAGACAGAGGGACATATCGCCCCGAAAGGCCAGATAACCGGCAGGTGCAATCACAATCTCGCTGGGAAAGGGAAAGAAAGAGGACTCAAGGAACATCAAGGCCACAATCCCCGGGTATCCCCACTGGAGGACCGTAT
>CAYUCJ010000115.1:0-8681 GCA_964443285.1 uncultured Desulfobacteraceae bacterium
TCCATGCGTTCAGGCGGCCTCTTTCCTTTCTCGACAATGAAGATCTGGTGCCAAAGGGCAAATTGAAACAGGGCCCAGACCGTTCGACTTGTTGGACCCGAGGTGCGACACCTGCCGATCAGTTCCTCCAGGCCCGGAGCTTGGAACCATTGTCGAATCGCAGGATGCCTGGGAAGCGCGTGTTGCAGGCGCTCGAGCAAATCCCCCTTGAGCCATTCGCCCACCGGGACATGAAAGCCGTGCTTAGGGACAAAAAGATGGTCTGCGGGCAGGAAGCGGGAAGCCCATTTCTTGAGAAAAAATTTGCCCTGTTTTCCCATGACCTTCAGGTGATCAGGAAGGCTCAGCCCGAACTCCACCACCCGGTGATCAAGAAACGGGACCCGGCCTTCCAGGCTCCATGCCATGAGCATACGGTCGAGCTTGACCAGCAGGTTGTCCGGGAGAGCGGTGGTAAGATCGACGTATTGCATCCGCTGAAGATCAGTCCATCTTTGGGGGGTCCTTTCCCAGGCGTCGGCAAAGGGCTGGCGGGCCGATCTTGCTGCCTCCAGGAGATCTTTCTGAAAAAGACGACGCGGCCAGAAACCACGAAGGGTCCCGCGAGTCCGAAATCCTCCGGAACCAGGAGCTATCAGGCCTTTAAACCACCTCTCCACACTAGATGATCGATAACGTCCATACCCCGCAAAAACCTCATCTCCCCCTTCGCCCGAAAAAACCACTTTGAGCTCCGAACCGGCGGCCTTTGCGAGCAGAATCGTCGGAAGGTTCGCGTAGTCGCGCATCAGCTCGTCGGCGGTCCAGACGGTGAGGGGAAGGCTGTTAAAAATGTCCTCGTGCGTGGGTTTGATGGAGGTATGTCGGGTGGCAAAACGGTTGGCAAGGTGTTCCGCCACCGGCAGTTCGTCCGTGATGCGCGTACCGGAGAACCCTACTGAAAACGTTCTCAAGGGTTTGTTTCCATGACGGTCCAGCAGGGCCAGCAGGATGGACGAGTCCACGCCCCCGGAGAGGAAGAGGCCGAAGGGAACGTCGGATCGCATATGTTCAACCATGACATTCGTCATAATCGCATCAAAGCGCTCCTGGGCTTCTTCAAATTTCATGGGTTCGGTTCTGATGTTGAGAGGTGACCAGTAGTGCCATCGCTTTTGGATTTGACCGTGTCGTAGAACCACGACCTCCCCAGGCAGGACCCTCGTGATGTTTTTGACCACGGTGGTGGTTTCCGTTGTGAACTGGTTTTGTAAATAGGCTGCCAGCCCTAACGGATCAATCCGGGGATCTTCGGGGATGAGACTGAAAAGGGCCTTCAGTTCCGAGGCGAACGCAACGCCCTGTGGAAGCTGGGCCAGGAAGAGGGGCTTGATCCCGAGGCGATCACGAGCGAGGAGGAGTTCTTTCCTGGTCTTGTCATAAAGGGCGAAGGCAAACATGCCGTTGAGGTGTTCCAGAAAAGAAGATCCAAATTCCATGTGGGCGTGAAGAATGACTTCCGAATCGGATTGTGTTTCGAATTGGTGCCCCTTTTTCTTGAGTTCCCGACGGAGTTCGATGTAGTTGTAGATCTCGCCGTTGGCTATGAGGACCAGTTCACCGTTCCGGGCGAATAAGGGCTGATTGCCGCCCCAGAGATCAATAATAGACAGCCGGGTGTGGGCCAAACCTACAGGACCGTCAAGAAAGCTCCCGGTTTGGTCGGGGCCACGGTGTTGAAGCTTTTTAGCCGCATCCAGAAGGTGATTGCGGTCAACAGGGCCGTCCTTGCGAAAAAGACCGACTATTCCGCACATTTTCGAAAACCTCTTTCAAAACTGACAGCCTGACTTGCAATCCCCAATACTTCAAGATACCTATCGGCACTCGCACCCACAGTGAAGGGAAGGATTGCCTGTTTGAGAAAAAAACTATCAGGTGGTGCATCCAGGGTGTTTTCTATTGCTTCGGCCATTGCGTTTACATCCCCGATAGGTACGAGTCGGCCGTAGCGTTCGCTTTGTAGAATTTCCCTCGGGCCACTAGGGCAGTCGGTGGCAACAACGGGGGTCCCTAGAGCCAAAGCTTCCATAAGTGCAACAGGCGCTCCCTCATACAATGCAGAGTGAACAAAAACGTTTGATTTGGCGATGTATGAATAAGGATTATCCAAGAAACCTAGCAATGTTGCATCTTGAGTGATTCCCAGTTCGTGAATCAGATTTTCAAGTGCAAGCCTGTGTCGTCCTTTCCCAAGGATAGCCAGCTTGCAAGACCGTTTCTGTCTAACTTTTGCAAAGGCTTTGATGAGGGTGTAAAAATCTTTTCGCGCACAAAGTTCACCTACTCCCACAATTACAGGCACTTCCCTGTTGTCAAACCAGGGGTGATCTGTTTGACGAGCGGCTTGTTCAAAAAGTGCAGGGGTGGCAACCGGGCTAGGCACTACGGTGATTCTTTCTAAAGGGATTGCAGCAAACTCGGCGAGATCTACAGCAGCACCAATGGAAGGAACGATGATTGCATCGGCCCAGTTATACATGTAATGCATGGAGACGTAGTGCATCCAGCGCTCCGGTCGCCCACGTCCATCCAGATCCTTTGAAACGGTTGTCCCCGTTCGAACGACCATTCGCGTTGGGACTCTAGATAGTTTTTTGGCCCAAAGTGCGACTCGATTGACTCGGTCCTTGTCGGATAGCATGGCATTGGGTCTTTCGCTTTTCAGATAATGGATAACCGAATACAAGCAAGCATAGGTATGGGAGTGCCCAAGCTCAACAATTCGGACTCCTTCCGGAACATGGCTCAACTTTGGACCATGACCTCGAACATGAAGCAGATCGACCTGGCACCCCCTTTCCACCAATGCAGGGAGCAAGTTATTCACAATTCGATCAACACCACTATGACCCGAAGTGGCCACAAAAATAGCGAGTTTTTGCATCTTGTTAGCAGTTTCATGAACTTCGGTTTTACTCAACTGATTTCCATGGCCTCCAAGTATGCTTTTGCGCTATTATTCACCTCATAAGGATGAGAGGCTCTCTTCAAGTGATCTTTATCTGGAGGCGCACTCAAGGTTTGCAGGATTGCCTCAGAAAGACCTTTCGTATCACCAACCGGAACAAGCCTACCATACCTGCCACCCTCAAGGATTTCTCTAGGACCGCTCTCGCAATCTGTGGAAACAACCGGTGTTCCCAAGGCAAGGGCTTCGGTTAGGACGTTGGGAGAACCCTCCCATCGTGAGGATAATATAAAAACATCAGCCTGCGCCATAAAAGGATATGGGTTAGAAATGAAGCCGGGAAGAGATATATCCTCACTCACACCGAGTTTTCTTGCCGTTTCTTTCATGCGTTTCTCCTGCCGGCCTCTTCCGAGAATGACGAGCTTGCAGGAGATGTGCTCTCTTGTCATGGCAAAGGCATGAATCAGCGCAGGAAAATCCTTCGCTCTACGAAAGCCCCCAGCACCGAGGAGAATAGGCGTTTCATGCCTTTGGAACCAACCATGTCCTATAGGCATTTCTGCCAACGCATAAAGATTTCTGCTAACAACGGGGTTTGGAATGACAGCGATACAACCTGTATGAAGACCGGTAATCTGTGATACATCTTCTGCTACTCCCCTGGATACGGCAATAATAAGGTCCGCTCTTCTGTAGAGCTTGCGAAACTGGAGGAGTTTTATCCATTTTTTCGGGAAGATGTGCCTTCCCGCCTTGATAGACGTTGTGGTGCCTACCCTGAAGGCCAATCGGACATTGCTTCCAGAGAGATCCCGAGCTGTCAGTGCTACCTTGTTGGCCTTCTCCTTGGCTGAAAGCAACCAGGAAGGCCTTTCATCGAGAAGATATTTTTTAAGAACTTTTGTGAGATTTTCTTCGTGGACTTCTTTCAAGCTCCTGATCACGGCCTGAGGGGGCAGATTATTGAGATAGGGGGATTCGGGATTGTCTGTCAGAAAATCAACGAAAACTCCATGGCTGCAAAAACCTTCAGCCAGGTTGGCCAGCATTCGTTCCACGCCACCCTCACCAAAGGAAGGCACAAAAATACATATTGGTTTTGATCGGGGCGGCAAGAAGTAGCTTCTCCAGGCAACTTTTCGTTATCTGCGAATTTAGTCCACTGTAGCGAGATCAACAATCTTGGGATTACGAAACCTAAAATGGACAATATGGCGCCAACGGTGGAACACACTTCTGAATAATTTAATGATTCGTAAGCATTAATTATTCTTGTGGGCAAAAAGTTACAGAAATAAGGTTAGTTTTAACTAACCCAAAAATGAATACTCCTTTAAGGCCATAGGCTATATTGGGTACCCTTTCCTTCTAAGATATTTTTTTGACCAACGTATGATTCTTATACCCTTCAACCTGAACCTTAATTCAATATACTTCCTCCTTAATTTTGCATATTTGTAGTGAATTCTGTCTGCATGCCATTCAGGCAAAAAAACATTTACCATTTTATATGTTCTGTCCTTGATCATTTTTTCAAGAACAGGAAATTCTGCTCCTTCTATATCCATTTTCAATACAATGTAATCATCAATATCGAGGTTCTCTTCCATCCATGCACTGAAGTCTATCGCATCTGATTCAATATAATTATCTTTAGTAAATCCTCCTGTTTTCTTTTCAAAAATCAAAGAAGACTCAAGTCCGGTTTTTCCAAGAAACAGTTTTACTTTTTCATTCTTATTCCAAACTGCTGAACAAATAAACTCTAGATTTTCATATTTGGAATTCAAAGCAAGTATTTCTTCTTCATAGGAAGGGTTCGCTTCGAAAGCATGAATTTTATCAAAAGGACCAAAAAGAGACACCAAATCAGGGACACTATCACCGTTATGAGCCCCACAATCTAATAAAATATTCACTTATTCCTCACTCATGCCTTCACAATTATCAGTAGGTACAATCTATGGAACGTCTCCAGAAAAATGATTTCGGACAATACCACAAAACCGATAAATTTACTACTCCCGGAGTGGCATGCGGATAGATTGGAATTGAAATACATAAAAGAAAGAAGGCGGTGGATTGAATTTACATTGTGGATGAAACAGATTGAAGTATTGTGGCAGTCTAGGGATGTCTTCGAAGAAAAGGATGCGACATTTGATCGATTTCGGTTCAATCGGATTCTTACTTGAACCGGTTGTCCATGTGGCCGACGCACTTTGTCAGTAGTTCCCTGTTAGATGTTGAAAAAGGCAAGGTTCACGTCTTTGAGGCAGGATGAGGATTGTCTTTCTCTCTGTGGTTAACTTGGAAGCAAAAAGAATAGCCCATCCCACCCAACAAAATATAGAAGCAGCGCCAATAGGTTGGCAACCTGAAATTCCCAGCCGACCAGATGACCAGTATACCCAGTGCACCGATAAGAAACAGGAAAAGATCCAGAGGCAATCTCCCGCTGTAGTAGGCATTCTTTAGAGAAATCACAAAGAGTCCTATCCCTGCGATAAAGAGGAAGAGGCCCACGATACCGAAGCGCGTCAGAATTTCAAGATAAGTGTTGTGCATGTGGTCAAGGGACTTGGCGGGCCTTTGGGGGAGCTTTGCGACTTCCACACCTGTGCCCCAGCCGAAAAGGGGCCTTTCAAGCCATTTCCCAACCCCGTAACGATACGTCCAGAGCCGCACCCCTATACCCCCGGTAAAAGGAATTTTATCGAAATCAAGCGTCGCTATCGCCTGCATTACTTTTTCTTGAGAAGAAAGCCTTTTTTCAATCGTACCTGTATTTTTGACCAGCAGGAATGCTATTGCAACGATCCCCACCATGGCAAAGAGGATGCCCGCAGTTCGGAGTTTGGTTCTCATAAGCTTGAAATGCTTGCGAACAAATATCAAGAGAAGGGAAGGTATTACGATTATCCCTGCGATCCAAGAGGTGATCGATTGGGTAATAAGAAGAACTTCCAGAAAGAAGGCCAGAAAAGCGAACCAGACCGCTAAACGCAGGATGAACCGGAAATGTTTTTGAGTGGGTCCCCAGATGCGGGGAGCCAGTATGATGACCGCCAACAATGCTGTACAGCTGAATAGACCCGTTAACGGAATCTGCATACCCAGCCCGCTGCGGCCGCCGTGGAGAGCCCTTTCGAACTGAGACCAATTTGTCTCATAAAAGATGTGCAGCAGTAATCCGCCGAACAAAAGGTACAATGCAGCATAAACCCGTTTGGCTTTCCCATTAAACCACCAGGCCACGAAAATAAAAAAGCTCAGATAGAACCAGTCCCAATACCCATCAAGATGCCGATCGGTGAGCTGAGGGAACTCCCAAGCTGCCCAGGCGGTTCTCAAGGCGAGAAGGAGAAAAAAACAGATGGAAAACGGGAATATCCGGTCCCGTTTCAGAACAGGCCACCAGGACCTGAAACTCAAGATAAATGCGAGTGCCATCGCCCCTAAGGCAATATTGGCCCCTGATCTGCTCAGAAGGGCAGAGATGGCAAAAAGATATGCCCCTCCAACACCTACGGCCCTGATAACGGACCGCCCATGTCCTTTACGTTTGCGGTATTCCATTGTTTTTCACGTTTGAGTGAGCCTACTCTCCTTGGGTGCTTTTTTTAACACGGTTCTGGAGAACTCGACGATATACTGCCAAATTTCCTTTCACCATGGTCTCCGGTGAAAAAAACGTCCGTACAAACTCCCGGCCGGCGCAGCCGAATCGTTGTGCCTTTGCCGGATCTTTGAGCAGGGTTGTGGCGGCTCTCGCTAATGCCTCTACATCCCCGGGGTTTGTGAGATACCCATTTTGACCATCTTTTACAATTTCAGGGATGCCCCCTGCCTCGAAAGCCACGATGGGGACTCCTGCGGCTGAGGCCTGGAGCAGGGACACCCCCAGGCCTTCCATTGTGGCCGGGTGGACCACCAGGTAGAGGCAGGGGAGGATTCTGTCGAGATCATTGCGAAACCCAGGAAAATGTATTTTCCCCTCAAGCTGGTTCCGCAAACAGAGAGCTTCCAGGTTTTTTCTCATAGGCCCCTGTCCGAAACAAAGAAATTCCGTTTCAGGACAGGCTTTCAAGATTTCATGTGCCGCTTCGATGACAAAACGATGGCCTTTTCTGGGAATGAACTGGGCGATCACTCCGACAGCCTTGGCCTCAGGGTCCAGACCGAATTCGCGTAAGAACCAATGGCGTTCGCATTTCCCTCCGTATCGGCGATCATCCACGGCGCTCGGTACGCAGGTGAGTTTGTTTTCCGGTATCCCTTCAGAGAGGAGGACCCTTCGTATTTCATCTGAAATGGTAATCACACAATCATATAGATGATACTTCGTCGCGGCCAGGAATCGCGGTTCAGGGTTGTCCACCCGCCTGGTGATGAGGGCCTTGGTGCGAGTAAGTTTTGCTGCAAGCCCACCCCAGAGATCGGCCCCCCTTCGTCCGTGGACATGCACCATGTGGGGCCTGTACTTGCGAATGATACGCAGAAGACGGAACAGGACTCTGGGATCCATCTCTCCCCTCATGGGTATTTCGAAGACTTTGGCGAAAGGGATTGAACGGGGGCCGATGGCGCTATCTTTAGAGCACACCAATGTATTACGAAAGCCCTTTCTTGCCAGGCCTTCCATGAGATAGAGCACCTGAAGGGCACCGCCGTAAAGGTGGCTCCCAGTCTCAATGTGCATAATGTGTATGGTTTCATCCATTTTTCAGCACACGTCTCGCCACTTCAATCACATCTTCCATACCTATCTTTTTCATGCATGTAAAATCACCCTCACAGGTGGGGCGTCGTTTGCAGGGGGAGCAGGGCAATTTTCTGTATAGGACCAATAGCTTATTATTCTCAGAGTGAAGATACGGACAGGTGGCACCGAACAGGGCAACGGTTGGACGGTCAAAGGCGACCGCCAGGTGGGTCAGGCCCGTATCAACACCGATGGCCAAAGCACTGTCTTTTACGATGGCACCACTTTGTGCCAGGGTCAGTCTGCCTGTGAAATCAAAGAGGTTGCCGGGGGCATGTGACCCTATGATGGTGCTCTCTTCCCTATCCCCCGGACCGCCGAGCATAACCATGGGAATACCGAAATCCCTATGGATTGCTTTTGCCAGGATTCCCCACCTCTCCCTGACCCAGTGTTTTTGTGGGCGGGTGGTAAAAGGGGAAATGGTGGTGTAGGGGCCGGTGATCCCGGCCTCCCTGATCGCCTTCCGGCCGGCTGCCAAGTCTTTTTCCGAGATGACCACGTTGGCAATGAAAGGGGAGGGAAAAATTCCCAGTTCCCGCATCATATGAGCGTACTCGGATCCCATGCGATTGCTGTCGGGGCCGCGTGGAATGATTCGTGTCATGAGAAATCGACCAGGTTCCCTGGATTCAAATCCGACCCGTTCCCTGGCCCCGGAAAGTCTCGCAAGAAAGCGGCTCCTGAGTAGTCCCTGGGCGTCGAGGACCAGATCGAATCGACGGGAACGCATATCCCTGGAAAATCGTCTGACTTCTCCCATGAAATCAACAAATCGACCCTTCCGCCACAAGAGCTTCCACCGGTCCTTGTCCCAGGGAATCACTTCACCGAGGTCCGGATTGAATCGCAACAGATCGATCCATGCCGGATCTGCAAGCCAGGAAATGACGGCTTCGGGGTAGGCCTTCCGCAAGATTCGAAGCATGGGTGAGGCCATGACGATATCACCCATTGAACTGG
>CAYUCJ010000116.1:0-8661 GCA_964443285.1 uncultured Desulfobacteraceae bacterium
AGGAAGTGGGAGGGCGTGCCCGACGACGGTCCTTTTCCCAGATACATCGTGGCCAACAGCGATGAAATGGAACCCGGGACCTTCAAGGACCGGGTCCTTCTCAACAGGGATCCCCATATGATCCTAGAGGGCGTCATCCTGGCCGGGTATGCAGTTTCCGCCCAAAAAGGCGTCTTTTTCATAAGGCGCTCCTATGAAAAGGAGGCCGAACTCCTGGAGATGGAAGTGGCGGCGGCCAGGGAGGCCGGTTACCTGGGCGAGGACATCCTGGGGAGCGGGTTTGCGTTCGAAGTCGAGGTGCACAGGAGCGGAGGCCGCTACATCTGCGGCGAGGCCTCGGCCCAGGTGAGCGCTCTCCAGGGAGAAAGACCGCGCCCGGACAGGACGGCTCACATGGCACAGCAAGGGCTGTGGCAACGGCCCACCGTCGTCAACAACGTGGAAACCCTGGCCTATGTGCCGCACATTGTCGGAAAGGGGGCTGAATGGTTCCGGCGGCTTGCACGGACAGAGGGAGGAGCCGGGAACAAACTCTACTGCGTAAGTGGCAAGGTGAGGAATCCCGGGTGTTTCGAGCTCCCTTTAGGCACCCGCCTGGGCGAGATCATCGAGAAGAGCGCGGGCGGCATGCTACCCGGTTCCGCATTCAAGGCCTGTCTGCCAGGAGGGGCTTCAACCGCTTTTCTCCCTGCTGAATTCTATGATATCGAAATGGATTTCGATGTCATGAAAAAGGCGGGCCAACGGCTGGGAACGGGGGCCATCATCGTGTTCGACCAAGGGACCTGCCTGGTGGGAGCCACCCTGAACATGATGACCTATTTTGCAAGGGAATCCTGCGGATTCTGCACCCCCTGCCGGGAAGGGTTGCCCTTTGTCAGGGACCTCCTGTACCGTATAGAAACGGGGGAAGGAGAACCCTCCTTTATCCCCATGCTGAAGGAGATGGCTGCGGCCATGTCCCATGCCTACTGCGCTTTTGCCCCCGGAGCCATTGCCCCTTTGAATGGCCTCCTGGCCCATTTTGAGGACGAGATCCGGGAACACATCAGCCACCACAAGTGCCCCTACGGCACCACCCCCCGGCACCGGGAGGACTGAGGGTACGTTATGCCCAGCCTGATCATCGATCATCTTGAAATCAGCGTTCCCGACGGAACCAAAGTAATCGACGCGGCCGAACGGTTGGGTATCATGGTGCCCCGTTTCTGCTACCATCCCGCCCTGGGATCCCTGGGCGCCTGCCGCATGTGCGCCGTTAAGTTCATTGAAGGACCGGTCAAGGGCCTTGAAATGAGTTGTATGGTGGAAGCGGAGGAGGGCATGGTGGTCTCCACTGCGGACCCTGAGGCCGTGGCCTTCCGCCGATGGATCATTGAATGCCTCATGCTGAACCATCCCCATGACTGTCCGGTGTGTGATGAGGGCGGACACTGCCTGCTGCAGGACGAGACGGTCTCAGGGGGGCACGGCGTTCGACGCTATCTGGGGAAGAAGCGGACCCATGAGGACCAATACCTCGGGCCTTTCGTTCAGCATGAAATGAACCGGTGCATTCAGTGCTGGCGTTGCAGGCGTTTCTACCAGGAATTCGCCGGTTACCGGGATCTGGGGGCCCTGGGTATAGCCGGACGCACCTATTTCGGCAGGTTTTCAGAGGGGTCCCTCGAAAGTCCCTTTTCCGGGAACCTCATTGATCTCTGTCCAACCGGGGTTTTCACCGACCGGCCGTCCCGTTTCAAGGGGAGACGCTGGGATTTTGAACGGGGACCGTCCCTCTGTCTCCACTGCTCACTGGGCTGCAACACAACGGGCAGTGCGCGCTACCGGGAAATGGTCAGACTGGAGGCCCGTTTGAACGAACAGGTGAACGGATATTTCATCTGCGATCGCGGACGCTTTGGATTTCAATATGCCAACCGTCCCGATCGACCGCGTGAACCAAAGGTAAACGGGAGGGAAGTGGCGCTGGAAGAGGCTCTTCGTACGGTGGCGGAAAGGCTGCAGGAAATGCACGAGAGCGCGGGCCCCAAAGCCGTTGCCTGCCTGGGCTCACCTCGAAACAGTCTGGAGACCATGGGGCGGATTGCAAGGCTGTGCGGCACCTATGGATGGATCGGCCCCCGCTTTTTCTGGGATGCTTCCGTGGAGCGCAAAACGCAAAAGGCGATTTCGAGGCTGGAAGGCGCACTGGCGGTCTCCCTGAAAGATGTGGAAGATGCGGACTTTATTCTGGTTGTGGGTGGTGACCCGGTCAATGAAGCCCCCATGCTGGCCCTGGCCATGAGACAGGCACAGCGGAAGGGAGCCTTTGTGGCGGTCCTGGATCCGAGACCCCTTTCCATGCCCATGGAATTCCATCCTCTGACCGTGCACCCCTCCCGGATAAACGCGTGCCTTGAGGCCCTCATAGAAAGGACCATCCCCCGGAAAGTGGCGGAGGATCTCGGCGATGATTCCCTGGGGTTCCTGGATGGTATTGTTCGCGGTTCTTCTGGAAGAAGTGATGTTTATGATGAAATCTCCATGATTTTGCCGGGATTTGAACCATCCAGGAGACCGGTCATTGTCTGCGGCATTGATGTTGTCGGGGAAGACACGCCTGCCCTTGCCGCAGACTATGCCCTATTGATGAAGGCCATGAAAGGGTGGGCCGGCCTCTTTTACCTGTTGCCGGGGCCCAACGCCTATGGTGCGGCCCTTTTCTCCAACCCTGGCGGTGCTCCTGAGTCCCTGATCGAGGACATTGAGCAGGGAAAGATCCACGCGTTGCTGTTGGTGGAAAGTGATCCCTTTGCCTCTTTCCCGGATCGCCCCCGTCTGAACCGTGCCCTCGACAGACTTGATTTTCTGGTCGTACTGGACTACCTCCCCACCCCGGCCGTGGAGAAGGCCCATGTGGTCCTGCCCACGGCCACGGTATTCGAGACCGACGGCCGATATATGAATCAGGAAGGGCGGATACAGAAGGCCTGGGCCGTTCACCGGGCGGGCACACCCCTTTCACGCATCGGGAAGGGGGGGCACCCCCCCCGTCACCACCTTGATCACGTGCCCGGAGGTGGCCTGATGGCGGCAGGGGAGGTATTGGGTGCGTTGGCAAAAGGCCTTTCGGTCCGGGAGAGCGGCCCGGCGCAGGATGATCTCGCCACCCGACCGGTGGAACAGGGGCTTGATGGCTGCGGGCAGCGGGGTCAGGCCGATTCGAAAAGGGAAATGGCGTTTGCTCAAGAGACGCTGTCTCCTGAGGAAGATCACGTTCACGGGGACGGCCTGGAGCTCCTCCTGGTGGACTGGGCCTTCGGTACGGAGGAACTCTCCTCCTGGTCCGCCCACACATGGGAGGCCGAAACCACTCCCTACCTGGCCCTGCATCCCGGGGATGCGGCCCGGCTGGGACTTGCCTCCGGGGACAGGGTCGTCCTGCACCTGGACGGCGGTCCTTTGGAGATGGACCTCCGGCTGATGGAAAACATGGCACGGGGGGTCATGGTCCTTCCCAGGCACCGGCTCCTGGACTGGCAGAAGGTTTCCGGGTTCAAGAAAACCCTGTCCATGAACCGTATCAAGCGGATATAGGCGAAGATTATGATCGGCTGGATTCTCGGAGTCATTTTCCTCCTCATCAAACTAGGGACCGTCCTGGTGGCCCTGCTCCTGGTGGCAGGCTGGCTGGTCTACGTGGAAAGGAAACTTCTGGGAAGGCTGCAACTTCGGCTGGGTCCCAACAGGGCCGGTCCCTTTGGTCTCCTTCAGCCTGTGGCGGATATCGTCAAACTCCTGACCAAGGAGGATACCGTCCCAGGGGGAGCCGATCGCATGGTCTTTCTCTTTGCGCCTGCCGTGGTGGCCACCACCGCACTCCTTATCTTTGCGGTGGTGCCGTTCGGAAAAGAGTGGGTGATCTGGGGAAGGAGAGTCCCCCTGGTCATATCGGATCTGAATGTGGGATTGCTCTACGTCTTCGCCCTTTCCTCCCTGGGCGTCTACGGTGTCGTCCTCGGGGGCTGGGCGTCCAATTCCAAGTACAGCCTCCTGGGCGGTATCCGCGCGGCCGCACAGATGATCAGCTATGAACTCTCTCTTGGGCTCTCGCTGGTTCCCGTGGTCATGCTCGCCCATTCCTTCAGCCTGGTTGATATTGTAAAGGCCCAGGCCGGAATCCCGTTCATTGTGCTGCAGCCGGTCGCATTCGGCGTGTTCTTCATCAGCGCGGTGGCCGAGATCAAGCGCATCCCTTTTGATCTGCCTGAGGCGGAACATGAACTGGTGGCCGGTTACCATACCGAGTACAGTGGCATGCGTTTCGGGCTCTTCTTCCTGGGGGAGTATATCACCATGATTTCCCTGGGTGCACTGCTTGCCGTGTTTTTTCTCGGGGGCTGGCACGGACCCCTGCTGCCGCCCCTGGTCTGGTTCTGCCTGAAGGTGTCCCTCGTGATCTTTGTCATGATCTGGATCAGGGGAACCCTCCCGAGACTGCGTTATGATCAGTTGATGGACCTGGGGTGGAAGGTGCTGGTCCCTGTCGCCCTGGTCAATATTGTACTGACAGGCGGCGTGATGCTGCTCGTGGCCGGTTAATGAACTGCTATGGAAAGGTTCCTGAGGAAGGTATGAATAACAAACGGACGACCAACCAGGGTATGGTGGAGATGATAGGGAGTCTGGCAGGTGGTTTCGTCACCGTTCTAAGGCACCTGTTTCGAAGGCCCGTCACCGAGGAATACCCGGAATACAAGCGGCCGCTTCCGGAGAGGTCCCGGGCCAGGATCATCCTCACCCGTGACCCGGACGGCGACGAGCGCTGCGTTGGCTGCTACCTCTGCTCCGGAGTGTGCCCGGTGAGCTGTATCTCCATGCAGGCCGCGGAAAGAGAAGACGGCCGGCGCTGGGCGTCCTGGTTTCGAATCAACTTCGCCCGCTGCATCTACTGCGGCCTGTGCGAGGAGGCCTGCCCCACACTGGCCATACAGCTGACGCCCGATTTCGAAACCTGTCAATACGATGTTCTGACCCTGGTGGCGGAAAAAGAGGACCTGCTGGTGGACCATGGAGGAAAGAACGGGGATTACAATTTCTACCGATTCGCCGGTGTCGATGTCCTTGGAGAAAAAGGAACACACGTGGGGGAAGAAGAACCGGTGAATCTCAAGAGCAACCTCCCCTGAGGGGTCTCACTGGGGCAGCGGTTTGGATTGAAACGAAGGATCGGGAGGGTTTTTCATGACCTTGTACGGGGCCGGTTTTTACCTGCTGGGAAGCATTATCCTGGGGACAGCCGTCCTGGCCGTCACCCGCCGGAATACGGTCCACGCGGTGATCTGCCTCATCGTATCGTTTCTCGGCACGGCAGTCCTGTTCTACCTGCTGGGGGCGCCGTTTCTGGCGGCTTTGGAGGTAATCATCTACGCAGGGGCTATCATGGTCCTGTTTCTCTTCGTCATCATGACCCTCAAAATGGAGACCAGCTCTGAACAGGGAACTTCAATGGGCAGGTGGGGACCGGCCGTCCTGCTTGGAGCCCTTTTTCTCATATTGATTGTTTTCATGGTCATCCGGGACCCCGCCGACCGGGTTCCACTGGAAACGGCCCTTGCCGAGCCGACGACATTCGGTCGGTTTGTCTTCCAGAACTACTGGCTCGCCGTGGAGATCATTTCCCTTCTGCTCCTGGTTGCCCTGGTGGCGGCTATCCACCTGGGAAAGGGAAAGGGAGAACAAATGAAGGAGGATGAACCATGATCGTTCCCTACGGTCACGTCATTGTTCTGGCAGGGATGATTTTCGCGGTCGGGTTGGTCTGCATGGTGGCACGCCGCAATCTGATCATGCTCCTTGTGGGCGTTGAGATCATGATGAATGGAGCGGCCATCGCATTTGTCGGGGCGGCCCTTCGATGGCAGTTGCTCACGGGGCAGGTCTTCGTGCTTTTCCTGATCGGCGTGGCCGCGGCCGAGGTATCGGTGGGGCTGGTGTTGATTGTGGCGGCCTATGGAAAAACCGGATCGCTGGACCCGGACGCCTATAATATCCTGAAATGGTAATTCCTATGAAAAAAGCCGGTTCAAATCATTTTCCGTCATCGATCAGGAGTGGCATATGATTTCCGCCCTGACCCCGGAGCCGACCCTGCTCATCACCGCGGTTGCCCTGTCGCTTCCGTTCCTCTCTTTTTCAGTCATTTCGGTCGTTACCCGGTCACATCCGAGGCTGTCGGCCGGGATCTCGGTGGGAGCGGTTGCCGTCTCTCTGATGGCCGTTTTGTGGCTCGTTGTTTTGAACCGGCACACGGGCCACCCCATCGCATACACCGGTCGATGGATCGTGGCCGGCGAAATCCACATTCGTTTCGGGTTTCTCCTGGACCCGACCAGCCTGCTCATGCTCACCCTTGTGGCCCTCATCAGCTGTCTGGTTCAGATCTACTCCCTGGGATACATGGCCGGTGACCCGGGGTTTTCCCGCTACTATGCCTTTCAATCCCTGTTTGCATGGGCCATGATGAACCTGAGTGTCTCGTCTTCCCTGCTGCAGCTTTATGTCTTCTGGGAGCTGGTCGGCCTCTCATCCTACCTTCTCATCGGATTCTGGTATGAAAAGTTCAGTGCCAGCCAGGCGGGAAAGAAGGCCTTTGTCATGACACGCCTGGGGGACACCGCCTTTCTCATCGGCCTCTTTCTTCTGCTCATCCATTTCGGAAATCTGGATATCCAGGCACTGAACAACGTGGGGGCGGCGGCCCGCATGTCGCCCTGGCTCATGACGGTTTCGGCCCTGCTCCTGTTCGGTGGAATCGTAGGCAAGAGTGCACAATTTCCCCTTCTGACGTGGCTTCCGGATGCCATGGAAGGACCCACGCCGGTGAGCGCCCTGCTCCATTCGGCCACCATGGTGGCCGCGGGCGTCTTTCTCTTCCTCCGCCTCTTTCCTTTTTTCAGCCAGTCGGAAAGCGCCATGACCGTCTTCCTTTACGTCGGCACCATCACGATGCTTATGGCTTCCACCATGGCCATGGTGCAGAGGGATATCAAGCAGGTCCTGGCCTATTCCACCATCAGCCAGCTGGGGTTCATGATCATGGCCCTGGCAGCCGGGGGCACCTTTGCAGGGGCCTTTCATCTCACTACCCACGCTGCATTCAAGGCCCTGCTCTTCCTCTGTGCCGGTGTCTGGATTCACCACTATGGAACCAATGATCTTTTCCACATCGGCAGGCGGGGCGGCCGGGGAGCCGCGATCCCCATGGCCTGCCTGATCGTCGGGGCAGGGGGCCTTGCGGGGCTTCCCCCTTTGTCCGGCTTCTTCAGCAAAGAGGCCATTATGGCGACGCTTGCAGAATTGCACAACCCCGTATGGGTGTGGGCGGGTCTTACGGGCGCCTTCCTCACCGCCTACTATGCCTTCAGGATGGTTTTCATTATTCTGTTTCCAGGGGAAACCGAAAGCGTGCTCCGGAAAGAAGGGGACACCGGACCCTCAGGTTCCCTGGCGGCTGCACACAAGAGAACACATGACCATGTGATGCATTGGCCCCTCATCATCCTGGCCGGTATCACCCTGGTCCTCGGCTTTTTCGAGGAGCCCCTCAACCTCTTCCTCCTGACCCGGCAGGGACTCCATGGAGGTGGCGCCGTGCCCCACAGTGGAGTGGCCTACGGTTCAATGGCACTGGTTTTTGTGGGTGTGGCCGTGGCGTGGTTCGAGTTCGGCCGAAAGGGTTCCCCCCGTGTGGGATTCGTTGAACGGGTCCCTTTCCTGAAGGCCCTGTTTTCGAATCGCTGGTATCTGGATCGTTTTTACAGCAAAATGGTGAAAACTATTCTCGACAGGACCTTTTCCAGACTCTCAGCTGAGAACGAGCGGTTGGCCATCAATGGAAGCCTAGATCTTTTTGCCCGATTCATCGTGGCCGCAGGGCGGTTCCTCTCGTTTCTGCAGTCGGGAATCCTGAGGTATAACCTGATGATCCTGTTCGCCGCTGTGACCGTCCTGATCCTCTTTTTTTGGATAGGATAGAAGACCCATGAATTTGATATTTGCCCATTTTCCATTCCTCTCGGCCATTCTCCTCAGCTGCGTGACGGGCCTGCTGCTGATTCTTTTCGTCCCCGAGGACCGCAAAGGGTTGATCAAAGGGATCGGCCTTGTCTTTTCGGGGGCCACCCTGGTCCTCTCGGTCACCCTCTTTTGCGCTTTTGACCGGAACCGGGTAGGACTCCAGTTCGTCGAGCAAGTCCCGTGGGTCAAGGCCTTCGGCATCTCCTATTTCAATGCGGTGGACGGCTTCAGTCTCCCCCTGCTGCTCCTTACCGGGATCATCTTTTTTACCGGGGTACTCACCATGTGGGAGCTGGAGGAGCGGGTAAAGGAATTCTTCGCCTTTTTCTTCCTGCTGGTGACCGGGGTATTCGGCTTTTTCATGAGCATGGATCTCTTTTTCATCTTCGTCTGGTACGATGTGTCCCTCTTCCCCATGTACCCTCTCATTGCCATATGGGGGGGCACCCGCAAAGAGTACGGGGCCATGAAGCTGTTCCTCTACCTCCTAGCCGGAAGCGCCCTGATCCTGCCGACCATCATCTTCCTCTTCGTCAGATCAGGACTCAATACCTTCGATGTGGTCAGCCTGATGCAGCCCGGCACCTTCACGTCCCTCGA
>CAYUCJ010000117.1:0-8610 GCA_964443285.1 uncultured Desulfobacteraceae bacterium
GCCTTGCATCTCTTTGCGGAAAAGGGGTTCAAGGACACCTCCATGTCCGAATTGAGCCACGCCACCGGTGCAGCCGAAGGGACCATATTTTACCATTTCAACAGCAAAGAGGATATCCTCCTTGCAATCCTCGAACGGGCACGACAGCAGATCACGGGAGAATTCGAGCGGTATTTCGGGGAAAAGCAGTTCGCAAACGGTCTGGAGATGATGGAAGGCGTCATTTTCTTCTATCTGTATCTCGCAGGGAAACTGGAAGGCCCTTTTCTTCTCCTCCACCGGCACTACCCCTATCAGCTTGCCGAAAAAAACCAGATGTGCCGTGAACATCTCGAAGCCATTTACAACTGCCTCGTGGATTTTTTTGAGCAGGCCATTCAACTGGGACAAAAAGACGGCTCCATCCAGGACGTGGCTGCGAGGAAGGCCGCCATCCTGATCTTTACCATGGTTGACGGCCTCGTACGGTTTAAAAACAACAACCTCTACGATGCCGCTGCTCTTTATGAAGAACTGATTGAATCCTGCAAGCGAATGCTGACGGCTTCGTAAAAAGCGCAATCTCTGCGTTGTGCTTCATCTTTAGTCATTGCGACGTACCTCTATGTACGTCTCATTTCTAAAGATTCGCGCGCCTTGATCTTGGCACCTTTTACTGTGCCGTCCCATTTGATGTCTTTTTGCGAGTTCATCAATGCTGAAATGCGAAAAATCCGATTCCGGGAGTTCCGAAGATGCTGACTAAGGTTTTCCCCTTTTTGGGCTGGTTCAAGAACTACAGTCTTGCGAATTTTCGAATTGACGCGGTTTCCGGGCTTACGGTCGCTCTAGTGCTTATCCCCCAGTCCATGGCCTACGCCCAGCTTGCGGGGCTGCCGCCCTATTACGGCTTGTATGCGTCCTTTCTTCCGCCCATGCTCGCCTCCCTTTTCGGCTCCAGTCGACAGCTTGCGACAGGGCCCGTGGCAATGGTCTCCCTCATGACCTCTGTTTCTCTGGAACCCCTGGCCACAGCGGGAAGTGAAGGGTATATCGTGTATGCCGTTCTGCTTGCCCTCATGGTGGGAATCTTCCAGCTGGCCCTGGGAATCCTTCGGCTCGGTCTTGTGGTCAACTTTCTTTCCCACCCTGTGGTAAACGGGTTTACCAATGCCGCCGCTCTCATCATTGCCTCTTCCCAGCTTTCAAAGATGTTCGGCGTGTATGTGGATAATGCCCGCCACCATTATGAGACCATCTGGCGGGTTATCCAGGCCGCTCTCCATTACACACACTGGTCCTCCCTCATCATGGGAGCCTTTGCGTTCGCCATCATGTACGGCCTGAAACGCATCTCCCCGAGAATCCCCAATGTTCTCGTGGCAGTCGCCGTCACCACCATTCTCTCCTGGTCAATGGGATTTGATCACAATGCCCAGGTAGATCTTTTTGCCATCCACTCCCCCAAGGCACGGGAAGCAGTCATTGATTTCAACGGGGCGGTCACCACCCTCCCCCTGCTCGCCGAGGAACGCACCAGGGCCGGGAAGATGCTGGAAGAGGCGAAGGAAACCGGCCGGCAAGAACCCACACTCAAGGCCAAGCACACCCTGGACCTGGTTACCATGAAAATTGAGGATCTCAAATTTGACACCAGTATTTTCAGAAAAAAGATCAGGGCATTCCTTTTTAAAGGTGTCAAGCAGGAAGACGGGACCCTGAGGTTCTATCTCCCGGAAGAAACGCCCGCCTACGCAAGAGATGATGGAAGAACCTGGCGGATCAGGGTGGGCAACAGTCCCCTCAGGACGGATGCCCTTCTCATGATCGGCGGTGGAGCGGTTGTCGGAAATATTCCCAAGGGGTTGCCTTCCTTCAGCATGCCGCGATTAAATCTCGGGATCATGCTGCACCTGTTTCCGTTTGCCGTCATCATATCACTCCTGGGGTTTATGGAGGCCATTTCCATAGCCAAGGCAATGGCCGCCAAGACCGGCCAGAGGCTCGACCCGAACCAGGAACTTATCGGCCAGGGGCTGGCCAATATCCTGGGTTCCTTCGGAAAAAGCTATCCGGTTTCCGGTTCCTTTTCACGTTCCGCGGTAAACCTCCAGGCCGGAGCCGTGAGTGGCCTCTCCAGCGTCTTCACCAGCCTGATGGTGGTCATCGTGCTCATGTTCTTCACTCCCCTTCTCTACCACCTGCCCCAGTCCGTTCTGGCCGCGGTGATCATGATGGCCGTCATCGGTCTGGTAAATGTTTCCGGCTTCATTCATGCGTGGAAGGCACAGTGGTATGACGGGGCCATTGCAATCATCTCCTTTCTCCTGACCCTTGTCTTTGCTCCCGACCTGGAAAAGGGGATCGAGGTGGGTGTCGTCCTCTCGCTGCTGATATTCCTCTACAAGAGCATGAGGCCGAAAGTGGCATCCCTTTCGAGGCGGGAGGACATGGCCCTGCGTGAAGCGGGCGAACTGGGGCTGAAGGAATGTGAATACATGGCCCTGGTCCGGTTTGACGGCCCGCTTTTCTTTGCCAACGCCAGTTACCTGGAAGACCAGGTGACGGAACTCATGCGAACGAAACCGCGCCTGAAACATATCGTCATCGTATCCAACGGTATCAATGATATGGATGCATCGGGAGAGGAAGCCCTCTCCCTGCTGGTAGACCGGGTAAGGAGCGCGGGGACGGATATCTCATTGAGCGGGGTAAACGAACCCGTCATCAGGGTGTTGCGGCGGACCCACTTTCTTGAGAAGATTGGAGAAGATCATCTGTACCCGACCATGGAGGTCGCCATCAGCGCCAATTACACGCAAAGCCACGCTGAAGCCCTGGAGGAAAGGTGTCCTCTTTTGACCTGCTGCAGGATTGCGGAGGGGGCATAACCTATGAAACATGGTCACCGAAGCTGTTGCCATAACCCTTTTCGGAGTGCAGCGGCCGGTCTCAGGGAACTTCAGACCTCTGAAGCTGATCCGCGCACATCAGGAGGAATGAAATGTCCGTCATTACCTTATTCAGCGGGAGCTTTTGCCGGAAGGAACCGGTACTGGAGAAATTGATCTCCGGGACCGGGTACAGGCGACTTTCAGACAACGACTTGACTGCAACGGCCGCGCAACTTTCAGGAGTGGTTCCGAAGAAGATTGAACGAGTCTTTTCCAGCAGGACATCCGTCTTCAACAAATTCAGCCATGAAAAGGAGATAGCCACTTCCTTCCTGAGACTCGCTGCGGCGCAGGGTCTCTCCCGGGACAACTTGGTTCTTGAAGGCTTTTCGACTCACCTTGTCCCGGCGTCAATCAATCACGTTCTCCGCGTGTGCCTCATTGCAGAAATGGGATTCAGAGCTTCCGAGGCCGAGAAGAATGAGGGGATCTCCTCCACGGAGGCCGTCAAGTTGATTCATGGGCAAGATGTGGACGGGGCCGTCTGGGTGAACAGATTGCGGAGTGTCAAAGACCCGTGGGATCCCTCCCTTTACGACATCATCATCCCCATGGACAAAACGGCCGTGGAGGAAGCAAGCTCTCTCATCAAAGGAAACCTTGGCAAGAATGTCCTCCGAACCACCGCTGCATCACAAAGGGCGGCAGAAGATTTTCTCCTGGCGGCCCAAGTGGAAGTGGAACTGGCCAAGGAGGGGCATTTTGTGGAAGTACATGGCGAAGACGGCTCGGTCACCCTCGTTATTAATAAGCAAGTCCTTGCCCTGAGAAAGCTGGAAGAGGAACTCAAGACCATTGCGGCAAAAGTCAAAGGTGTCAAGGAGGTCAAAACAAAAGTGGGAAAGGAGTTCTACCGGGCGGACATTTATCGTAAACACGATTTTGAGGCACCCTCCCGGATACTGCTCGTCGATGATGAACGTGAATTTGTGACAACACTCTCCGAGCGTCTCCTCATGCGTGACATGGGTTCGGCCGTAGCCTATGACGGCCGGTCCGCCCTCGATCTTATTGAAAGTGACGAGCCGGAAGTGATGATCCTTGATCTCCGGATGCCCGGAATCGACGGGATCGAGGTTCTGCGACGGGTCAAGGAGTCCAAACCGCAAATCGAAGTGATTATCCTGACCGGACACGGTTCCGATGCTGACAGAAAGATCTGCATGGAACTAGGAGCCTTCGCCTATCTGCAAAAACCTGTGGACATCGATGTCCTGAGCGATACGCTTAAAAAGGCCAACGAGAAAGCGCGGGCAAGAAAGAAATAGGGGCACGCCGGAATTGTCACCGGGTGTTGGTGCCGGGATGGTCGAAAAATGTCTTTATTCAAGAGAATGAAACCACAATTCTGGGATTACCGGGACGTTGCCGCTGGTCACCGTGAGCATCTGTTCAACTTCCGCCGCATGTGGAAACTGACCGTCTTTCTTACGGCCGGAGTGGCGATTATTCCCCTGATTTTTCTCGCCATCGTCGATTACCACGTGACCCAGGAATCTATCGAGTTTGAAAACCTCCTGCGCACAGCCCGCCTGGTCTCCAATACACGTCGAAGCCTGTTTTTCTTTTTTGCCGAACGCAGAGCGGCGCTGGATTTCGTTGTCAGGCAAAACAACTTTGTAGCTCTGAACCAACCGGGTGCCCTGGAACAGATACTCAAGAACCTCAAGGACAGTTTCGGCGGCTTCACGGACCTGGGACTTATCGACCCGCTGGGCAACCAGAGGAGCTACGTGGGTCCGTTCGATCTGCTCGGCGTTGACTACAGCGAGCAGGACTGGTACAGGGAGGTTCGCAATAGAAGCGTCTATATCAGTGATGTCTTTCTGGGTTTCAGACAGGTCCCCCACATCGTCATCGCCGTGAAACGCACCCTGCCCAACGGCACCTTCTATGTGCTCAGGGCAACCCTTGACACCAGGAAATTTGACGACCTTCTGTCCGGGCTTGAAATGGGCGGGCAGGGGGATGCTTTTATTGTCAACCGGGAAGGCAAACTCCAAACGCCCTCCCTCTATCATGGCAAGGTCCTGGAAAAGATATCCCTCCCCGTCCCGGAATATGCGCCCAAAACCCGGGTGTTTGAAGAAAAAAATCCCGACGGCATCTCGCTGATCATCGGCTACAGATATATCTCCGATACGCCATTCATCCTCATGGTGATCAAGCACAAAAGAGAACTCATGAAGTCCTGGCAGGAGACCCGAATAGAACTTCTGTTCTTCCTGGGAATCAGCATGATGGTCATCCTTGGCGTGGTCATCTGGATGGCCACCTATCTCATCACCAAGATCTTCGTGGCGGACCAGAACCGGATTGCCACCCTCCACCAAGTGGAATACACAAACAAGATGGCATCCATTGGTCGCCTTGCCGCCGGCGTGGCCCACGAGGTCAACAACCCCCTTGCCATCATCAATGAAAAGGCCGGCCTGATCAAGGACCTTTTCACCTTCAAGAAGGGATACGCCGGCGACGAAAAACTCCTCGGCCTTGTCAACGCCATTCTCGCGTCTGTGAAAAGGGCTGGAACCATCACCAAAAGGCTCCTGAGCTTTTCCAGGCACATGGAGATAAGCATTCAGCATATTGACCTAAGGGGGCTGATCGGGGAAGTGTTGGGCTTTCTTGAAAAGGAGGCGGAATACAGATCTATCCATATATCCATTGAGGCCGCGGAAGACATCCCCAAAATTGAGAGTGACCGGGGGAAGCTGCAGGAAATCTTTCTCAACCTGGCCAACAATGCCTTCTCAGCCTTGGAAGACGGTGGACATCTGGATATCCGCATCATACCGAAAGACACGAAAAACATTCAGATCACCGTGAGTGATGATGGGTGCGGCATTCCCCGGGAGAACCTGGACCGAATCTTCGAACCGTTTTTCTCCACCAGGACCAAACAGGGAGGGACCGGACTTGGACTGTCCCTAACCGCGAATTTCGTCCGGGAAATAGGAGGAGAGATCACTGTTGACAGCGAAGTGGGCAAAGGGGCCACGTTCACCTTACTGCTCCCTGTTGTGATGGAAAGAAAGGAAGGAAAAACTGCATGCGAGTAATCCTGATCGACGATGAAGAAGAACTCGTTTCAACCCTTGCTGAAAGACTCTCATTCAGGGGGATAGATGCGGACTGGGCGACCAGCGGGAGACAGGCATTGGAGAAGATTGCAGAGATCTCCTACGACATCGCCGTGGTGGACATCAAGATGCCGCAGATAGGGGGCATTGAACTCAAAAGGATGATGTCCAAGAAATACCCGCACATGAAATTCATCTTCATGACAGGGCATGGATCTGAAGAGGATTTCATAACCGGCACCGAGGAAGCAGGAGCCGAATACTACCTGGTGAAGCCGGTGGACATTGAAGAACTGACCGAAAAGCTGAAACAGGTCATGGGATGGCAGGGAGGCAGGAAATGAACCGGAAATGGGACGTCATCGGTAGTGAAGGCTTTAAATTCATGGGAAAGATGAATGCATCCATCTCTCACGAAATCAAGAATGTGCTGGCCATTATTAATGAAAATGCAGGACTTCTGGAGGATTTCACGCTCATGGCGGGAAAGGGCCAGGGCCTTGATCCGGAAAGGCTTAAGAGTCTGGCGGGAAAGATCCAGCACCAGGTCCAGCGCGCGGACCGGATCATAAGGAATATGAATACCTTCGCCCACAGTGTGGATGAGACGAGAAAAAAGGTGGACTTGGGTGAAGTCGTCGCGTTTATGGCGGCTCTTTCCGAAAGGCCGGCCTCTATGAAAGGGGTGGCACTTGAAGTGACGCCTCCTCTAAGGCCCATTTCAATCACCACCAATCCTTTTCTCCTTGAAATCCTCATCTGGCGCTGCCTGGATTTTGCCATGGCCGTGTGCGGCACCGGAAAAACTGTGGTGCTGAAGACTGAGAGGAATGACCAAGGGGCCAACATCACCTTTTCACAACTTAAGAGATTGTCCGATGCGTCTTCTCGCACCTGGTTTCCCCAGGATTTGGAAAATGCCCTGGCGGACTCGCTGGGGGCTGAAATTGTCGTGAATGAGAGCGTAGGTGAGATTGTGCTTGGCCTGCCTGAAAATATCGAGTGAATCGAAAAGGAGGAAATCGTTTTGTCCGAAAGCAAGGTCTTGCTCGTCGACGATGAAAGGGATTTTGTTGAAGCACTCAGTGAGCGGATGAGTCACCGGGGCCTCGACGTTGTAACAGCTGTTTCGGCCAAGGATGCCATTCAAATGGCACAGGGGGAAACCTTCGATGTCATTGTCCTGGACCTGAAAATGCCAGAAATAGACGGGCTTGAGACCCTTAAGATCCTGAAGCAGACAAACGCGAATACGCATTTTATACTCCTCACCGGCTATGCAACTGCTGAAAAGGGGATTCGTGCCATGTTGTCGGGCGCTGAAGAAGTTCTCGAAAAACCGTCCAATGTGGACATACTGATCAAGAAAATAGAAAAACTGGTGAGCAAAAAAATGATCGAGCTTTGATGGCCTCTCAAAACATCAGACTCCGGCTTTATGAGTCGTTCCCACGAAAGTGAGAATATCGTTATTACAATAGGTTATAGACTCTCGCTTCCGTGGGAGTGACGGGTAGGGGACTTTTTACGACTCCTTGAAGATTCCCCTTTTCACGAAGGAGGTTTGTGGTGAAAAAAACGAGCATAAAGGCGTTAATGGTTTCTATCGAGGAATATCCCACCGTTTCAGATAGTTCCACTGTTTATGAGGCCATATTGGCACTGGAAAAGGCCCAGGAAGAGTTTGACAAGACCAGGTATCGTCACCGGGCGATCCTTGTATACGGCAAAAGAAAGAAGATTGTTGGAAAGATAAGCCAGTTTGATCTCATTAAATCTCTTGAAACGAAATACGATGAATTAGGAGACATACGGTCCGCATCTCTTTCCGGTCTGAGTCCGGAATTCATCCGGTCCATGATGAAAGGATACAGTTTGTGGCAGGACGACTTGGGGACCGTTTGCAGTCGCGTGACCCACAAGAAAGTGAAGGACATCATGTATCGCCCCGCTGAAGGTGAAAAAGTGGAAGAAGACGCCACCCTGGGCGAGGCCCTGCATGCCCTCATCGTCGGCCATCATCAGTCTCTTCTCGTAACGAGGAAAAAAGAGATCGTGGGCGTCTTGAGGTTGACTGACATATTCAAGCTGGTGTGTGAAGTGATGAGAGTGTGCAGGGCGGGAGGGCCACAAGATGGAGCCAGATAATATCCCAGATGAAAAGAAAAAGGCGAGAAGCCTGCTTGCCAACAAGTTATTCTGGATTGTGACAGGCGCTTCTCTATTTGTCGTGATCGGTTTTCTGGTGCCCACTCCCCAAAGCATGGTCGATCTGGTGAAACAACACGGATTCGGGAAACAGATGATCGAGTGGCATGTGGCGGCTGACATGGATCAAGCCGCATGGAAAATGAAGCTGGTGCTTGGCATGATCCCCATGGCGATCATCTATTTCGCCACGGAGGCGTTGCCCATCGGTTTGGTGGGTATCCTGATGCCCACCCTCGCCTATTTTTTTCGCCTGCTTCCCATAAAGATGATCGGGCAGACCTTTGCGGGGGACGCCCCGCTTTTTCTTCTGGGTGTCCTGGCCATGGGAGTCACCGTGATCAGCGTTGGTCTCCACAAGAGACTGGCCACATGGATACTTGGAT
>CAYUCJ010000118.1:0-1762 GCA_964443285.1 uncultured Desulfobacteraceae bacterium
CTCCAGGGACACTGCCGGGATGACCTGAGACGTGTCATACTCACCGCCTCGGGGGGACCGTTCAAAAATCACTCTCTGGAGGAGTTGAGAAGCGTTACCCCGAAAGAAACCCTCAACCACCCTAACTGGAAAATGGGGTCAAAAATTACCGTGGATTCGGCCACTTTGATGAACAAGGGGCTGGAGGCAATCGAGGCAAAATGGTTTTTCGATCTGGCTATGGATCAAATCAGTATACTCATCCATCCTCAGAGCATCGTGCATTCCATGGTGGAATACCGGGACGGGTCCACCGTGGCGCAGCTGGGTGTTCCAGACATGATGATCCCCATTTCCTATGCACTCACCTATCCCAGGCACTGTGAAAATGATCTCCGCCCCCTGTCCCTTGAAACCGTGGGATCGATCAGCTTTGAGAAACCCGACCTGCATAGATTCCGCTGCCTGGCGCTCGCCCTGGAGGCCGCCTCAATCGGAGACAGCATGCCCGCCGTCTTGAATGCGGCAAACGAAGTGGCTGTTGCCGAGTTTTTGGCCGGCCGAATCGACTTCCTACAAATTTCTGAATTGACCAAGAAAACAATGGAACAGCATGTCCCCTACCCCGTCGAGGCAATGGAGTCCGTGATGGAGGCGGACCGATGGGGACGTGAGAAGGCCGGTAGTCTGCTTGAGAGTCTTTATTAGGAAGTGCCCATCCATAAAGAAGATCGTTTGTTCGAGATCGAGTCGAAGATCCCGGACTTTGAGCGCGGGCGCGCGAAAATTTTAACCACAGGAATACATTATGGTATTTCGAGGATTGGAATTTGCGCATAAAGACGATATCGTGCAAAATAGCCATTTATGGATGGGCACTAGGAAAATTTCTGGAAAATGGTTTTGACGTGCATTATATTAAATAAATCCTGTTTTGGAGACGGTGACAAAATATGACATTCTTCTCCTATTATCTGCTCCCCTTTCTCATCATTTTGGGAATCCTGATTTTTTTTCATGAGCTGGGGCACTTTATCGTCGCAAAGTATTTTAATGTAAGGGTATTGAAATTCTCTCTTGGCTTCGGAAAAAAACTGATCGGGAGAAAATGGGGGGACACAGAGTATCTCATCTCCATGATTCCCCTGGGCGGCTATGTCAAGATGTTTGGAGAAACCGGTGACGAGAGTGAGCCCTTCACAGCTGAAGAAAAAAAGCATTCCTTCAGCCATCAGCCTGCCCTCAAGCGTATGGCCATTGTGGCCGCAGGACCTGTGTTCAACCTGTTTTTAGCCCTGATTGTCTTTTCTCTTTTCTACATTGGTGTAGGAAAGCAGGTCATCCTGCCCGAGGTGGGACAGGTTCGTGAAAATTCTCCGGCCCAGACAGCAGGTCTCCAGAAAGGGGATCTCATTGTCGCCATCGACGGTCGACAGGTACTTTCCTGGGATGAGATCAAAGAGGTCGTTCACAACCGGGCCGGTCAAAAGGTGCTCTTCAAGATCAAAAGAGGCGAGGAAGACCGGACCGTTACCGTCATCCCCGAAGAAAGCATCTCCCAGAACATTTTCGGTGAAAAAATCAGCACGGCCCTTGTGGGTATCGTCGCTTCCGGAAAATTCAAGACCCTGTCACTGAGCGCCGGGGCAGCCATTGTAGAAGGGGCCAAAAAGACATGGGACATGATCAGGCTGACCTGCCTGACCGTGGTCAAACTCTTCGAAAGGGTGATCCCCATCAAGACCCTCGGCGGACCTATTCTGATCGGCCAGATGACCGGTGA
>CAYUCJ010000118.1:1862-8604 GCA_964443285.1 uncultured Desulfobacteraceae bacterium
TTTTCGGACCGGAGGCCCTTCTCGTACCGCCGCACCACTGGTTTCTCAGGGGAGCGTCCATAGGTCATCTGGGAGCAGCCCGGCTCTTAAACGGGGACTTGGACGACCCGGGAGATCTCTCCCCCGCCTACCTCAGACCGCCGGACGTCCGTCCCAACCCCTATCCCCTGTTGGAAGACGCCAGCCGTGAAACAGCCGCCGACCGAGGCCGATGAGACTCACTCAAAAAAGCAAGGGGGTTTCCCGCATGAAATCCTTTAACCCGACGGAAGGTATAACGCCATCCGTGCCAATGACATTGACAAACGGGTTGAATACGTTATATCTTTCACAAAGTGAGCGAAGTCCGGGCCGGCAGGCTTCACGTTCTGCCCTTCATTGACTGTCTCTCTCGGCATCAGACAATCTGACACAATGACCCATATGAATCCTTCGCGTGTACATAACAAATGGCCGGTGGCCAGGGAGGGAATGCCCTTTATCCTGACGGGCATCCTGCTGACGGTCCTCTCCTCCGTTCTGGACTGGCCCGCTGTCGCCATTTTGCTGAGTTTTGTCACACTTTTCGTCATCTATTTCTTTCGAGACCCCGGTCGAACCTGTTCCTGCCCCGCTGACGGTGTCGTTTCTCCGGCAGACGGCCGGATCATAAAGATCCAGGAAATCGAAGATGAAACCAATCCGTTGGGAGAACCGGCCGTTCTCATTAGCATCTTCATGAACCTGTTCAGTGTACACGTCAACCGTGTTCCCGTTTCCGGGGTTATCGAGCAGATAAACTATTATCCAGGGAAATTTTTTTCAGCCAATCTGGACAAGGCCTCGGCATCCAACGAGCGGAACTGCCTTGTCCTCAAAGCCCCGTCATCCAGACGCATTGCCGTAACCCAGATTGCCGGCCTCGTGGCCAGAAGAATCGTCTGCTGGGCTGGAAAAGGAGACCGTTTTGAAATGGGTCAGAGATTTGGGCTCATCCGTTTCGGCTCCAGGCTGGACCTCCACCTGCCCAGGAACAGCGAAGTGACCGCCCGGATGGGCCAAAAGGTCAAAGCGGGACAAACCGTCATAGGAAGACTGATATGAAAAGAAGAAGAAAGCGACCTAGAAGAAAGAAAAGGGGTATCTACCTGCTGCCGAATCTGTTCACTACGGCCAGCCTTTTCGGTGGGTTTTATGCCATTATTGCTGCTATTCAGGGAGATTTTGCGCTGGCGGCGACGGCCATACTCATCTCCTGCGTCTTCGACGCCCTGGACGGCAAGATCGCCCGTTTCACTCAAACTTCAAGCCGGTTCGGGAGTGAATATGATTCCCTTTCAGACCTGGTTGCCTTTGGGATCGCCCCCGGCATCCTGGCCTTTCTATGGGCTCTCAAACCCTTCGGGCGGCTTGGCTGGCTTGCCTCTTTCATGTATGTGGTCTGCGGGGCGCTCCGCCTGGCGCGTTTCAACGTCCAGAAAGATACCGTTGAAATGAATTATTTCAAGGGGCTTCCCATCCCCGGGGCCGCCAGTCTGTTCGCTTCCCTGGTTCTCTTCGCCACGGCAATGGGAGGCATACCGGCCGGTTCAAAGCACATCCTCATCATCATTCTTACCTATGTGCTCTCGTTTCTCATGGTCAGTACTGTCGATTACCCCAGTTTCAAAGGTCTGGAGTTTAAGAGTCGAAAGTCTTTCAACGTCCTCGTATCCATTATACTGGTAGCCGTTGTCATCGCCTACAAGCCAAAAGTGATGCTTTTCTTCGTCCTTTCCGCCTACACGCTCTCCGGTCCGGTCATTACCCTCTATCGGCTCAAGGCCAAACGGGCCGAGAAGAATAGGGCCGCTGAAGAAATGATCCAGACGGCTGGAAAAAAGCTGAAAAGTACAAGTACAAATGGAGCAAGCCAATAACCGGCATGAGGATCACCGGCGGGCAGATGAAAGGGAGGTTGCTGGCGCCTCTAAAAGGATCCGATATCCGGCCGACCTCTGATCGCGTCAGGGAAGCCATTTTCGATCTTATCGGCCATGAGTTGGGGGGAAAAAACGTCCTTGATCTTTTCGCAGGCACCGGAAGTCTAGGGCTGGAGGCCCTCAGTCGTGGTGCCTTCACGGCCTTTTTTACGGATTATTCCCAAAAGGCCCTCGCTGTGATAAAAAAAAACATCGCCCTGTGCAGCTTCGAGGATCGCAGCAGGATCATCAAAAGGGATTTGAGAAGAGGCCTTCCGAAACCGATCCCTTTCCTGGAAAGCCATTTTGATCTTGTATTTATGGATCCGCCCTATGGTAAGGGGTACATACCCATGGCTCTTCAGGACCTGAGCACGTCGTCATCCCTTGCCGCACATTGTCTGATCGTGGCGGAATCTTCAAAAAACGACCAGCCCCTCTCACGGATGGGCCCCATCGCTTTGCATGACACCCGCTCCTATGGAGACACCAGAATCACAATTTACTCTTGCGAGGTCTAGAAATGAGCCAAAAATGCGCAATCTACCCTGGATCCTTCGACCCCATCACAAACGGTCATTTGAGCATTGTTGACAGAGCTTTGACGATATTTGACAAGCTTATTATCGCTATCCTCACCAACCCCCAAAAGGAACCACTTTTTTCTATTGAAGAAAGGATAGCCATGATAAAGGAAAGTCTTAATGGTTCGCCCAATGTGGAAGTGGACACATTCGGCGGGTTGTTGGTGGACTACGCCGTTGAAAAAGACGCCAATGTCATACTGAGGGGCTTGAGGGCGCTCTCTGACTTCGAATATGAATTTCAGATGGCCCTCATGAACAGGAAATTGAGCCGGGAAGTCCAATCCCTGTTCCTGATGACCGACTACAAATGGTTCTACATCAGCTCGACAATCATCAAAGAGGCCGCCAGCCTTGGAGGCGACATCAGTGGACTGGTTCCAAAAATCGTCGAAAAAAGACTAAAAGAAAAATTCAGAGTTGCAAAAAATACTTGACACATTCGTTGCCATAAGACATATTGCCAGGACAATAGATTGAAATGAATGGGTATTTTTCACAAAAGCGTTGGATGAGGAGGATAAAAGGTGGCCTTGACGAAAGAAAAGCTCATTAACAACATTTATCATCAGGTTGGACTCAGCAAAAGCCATTCCAGGCTTGTCGTCGAAACGCTTTTTGAGATCCTGAAGCAGACACTGGAAAAGGGAGAAGACCTCCTGGTCAGTGGTTTTGGCAAGTTCGTCGTCAAGGAGAAATCCGCCAGGAGGGGAAGAAACCCGCAAACCACCGAGGATCTTCAGTTGAGAGCACGAAGGGTAGTTGTATTCAAAACCTCGGGCGTTTTACGGAACAAGATCAATCGAGCTTCTAAAGGCTGACAACAAAGGCCTCTTCGAACCCCAGACTCTCCAACTTCTTCTCAATCTCCGCGGCCTCCTTCAAGGTCGTCGACCGACCGACTCTTAAGCGATAAAGGGTCGTTCCCGCCGGGGGTTCGTAAACTTCAATACGAACATAATGATAGATCACCTTGAGCCGCCTGGCGAGCCTCAATGCATTTTCTTTCTGGCTAAATGCCCCTATCTGGACGGTAAAATCCCCTTTCCCGAGATCCCTGGCCTCTATCACGGGTTCTTTTCCAAATTTTGAGTCATGTTCTCCCACCTGCCTTGCCAGCGCCTCCACACGCACTTTCGCGGTACCCGGTCCTACCAGACCGATATCCCTGGCCGCCGCATAGGACAGGTCGATGATTCTCCCCTTCACAAAGGGGCCGCGGTCGTTGACCCGTGCCACGGTCTGTTTTCTGTTTCTCAGATTCAGGACCCTCACATAGGTTCCCAGCGGCAGGGTCTTGTGGGCTGCGGTCTTTTGATACATGTTATAGGTCTCGCCGCTGGCCGTAGGCCGGCCATGGAATTTTCTCCCGTACCATGACGCTTCACCTGTCTGGACGAATCCCTGGGAATCCGGAAGCGGATAGTACCTCTCACCGTTGATCACATAGGGTTTAAATCCCGGGCCCAGTTTTCCCGGAGGGATAACCACCGTTTTTTTCTCCGGAGGCGGGGGCCATTTGAAGCTTTCTCTTGGCCCCGCGCAGGAGGCGGCCGCACACAGCATGAGCAAAAGCAGCGGAAAAAGGAATCTGTTCACATCTATTCTCCCCGGTCGCACGGGTATCAATTGAGCCTATCACCGACGATATTACCAGAGGCACCATATTTTTCAACCCCCTTCTTACACGAGGAGATTCACCCGTCCCTTTCGATTTTTCTTGACACTTTGTCGGATTTTTTCTATTTTCACACTGTAACTATATTGTAACTATAATGTAGTTATTTCTAGTCAAACATCTTTTGGAGGAATGGTTGAAACCCCATCAAGAAGAGGATAATATATGAGACTCGAAAATAAGATTGCCTTGGTGACAGGAAGCAGCCGTGGCGTTGGAAAGGCCGTTGCCCTTGGCTTTGCCGGAGAGGGCGCAAACTTGGTGATCAATTACACCTCCAATGAAAAGGCGGCCAAAGAAGTCGTCGAGGCCATTGAGCAAAAGGGTTGCAGGGCCATAGCCGTGAAAGCCGATGTCGCTAGGAAAGAGGAAGTCGATCAACTTGTGGAACAGGCTGTGAAGACCTTCGGAAGGATAGATGTTCTCGTGAACAATGCCGGCTTCACCCGCCCGTCCATGATGTTGAAGATGACGGAGGAACAGTGGGACCAGGTGTTGGATATCCACCTCAAAGGGGCCTTTCTATGCAGCCAGGCCGTCGGAAAACACATGAAGGGACAAAAGAACGGCAAAATAATCAATGTTACCTCCGTGGCCGGTCTGGTGGGGACAGTGGGCCAGGTCAACTACAGTGCTGCGAAAGGCGGCATTATCAGTATGACCAAATCCATGGCCAGGGAACTTGCCCGCTACTCCGTTTGCGTCAACGTCATTTCCCTGGGCATCGTAGCGACTGACATGACCGAAAAGATCCGTACGGACGAAAAACTCAAGGAAATCTACATGAACCGGATCCTGTTGAAACGTTTTGCGGAGCCGGATGACATTTCTCCCGCCTTCGCGTTTCTTGCTTCCGATGAGAGCAACTACATCACCGGCCAGCTCCTTTGCGTGGACGGCGGTTATGGGATGATTTGAAATAGTCAACAAGAACTTAAAGGAGGAAGAAATGGGAGCAGTACCCGACAAGATACTCACATGGCAAATGGTCCAACCCACCGTGCGTGACAGGGAGACGGGCGAGATAACTCCGGGGAAAATGGAAAAAACGGAAATCCCGTTACCCCAATTGGGTCCTGGTGAAGTGCTGGTGGAGGTTGCCGGTTGCGGGGTTTGCCATACGGATCTCGGCTATTTCTACGACGGAGTGCCGACGGTTTCCAAGCCACCCCTCACCCTGGGGCATGAAATCGCGGGGACGGTAGTGGACGGCGACGAGAGCTGGATGGGCAAAGAGGTAATTATTCCGGCCGTCATGCCCTGTCGCAAATGTCTCCTCTGCAAAACCGGGCTGGGCAACAGATGCCTCGACCAGATGATGCCCGGAAACAGCTTGGGCCTTTACGGAGGATTTTCCAGCCATATCCCTGTCCCCAGCATCGACCTTTGCGAAGTCAAAGCTCGAGGAGACCTGCCACTTGCCCACCTGGCCGTGGTTGCCGATGCCGGCACGACACCGTATCAGGCCGCCAAAAGGGCCGATCTCCAGCCCGGTGACAACGTGGTCGTGGTCGGAATAACAGGTGGTGTGGGCCAGTACATGGGGCAGATCGCAAAGGCTTTGGGTGCAAAGACGGTGGTGGGGATCGCCCGTAATCAGGAAAAGCTTGACAGGGCACTGAAATATGGTGCGGATTTTGTGATCAACTCCACTGACAAGGATGCACGGGCCATCTCCAAGGAGTTCAAGGGGATGTGCAAGGGGAACGGTCTGCCCAATTTTGGCTGGAAGATCTTCGAGATAACAGGCGTGAAACCGGGGCAGGAAATCGCCCTCTCCCTCCTGAGCTTCACCGGAAAGCTGGTTGTCGTGGGCTTTGGCTTGGCCAAGACGGAATACGCCATCGGGCGTCTCATGGCCTTCAACGCGGATATCCTAGGCACCTGGGGATGTCTTCCGGAATATTATCCCATCGTGATGGACATGGTTCTGAGCAACAAGATCGACATCGGGCCGTTTGTGGAAACGAGGCCCATGAGTTCCATCGTGGAGACCTTTGAAGAGGTGCACAAGGCGGGTTCTCCGGCCAAACGCATCGTCCTGACGCCTGATTTCTAGACGGGCTTTTTGCGATTTCATTGTTCATGGTCCCACGGAGGGCCCATGAACCCAAACAAACCGCCGTGAGCGGAATGACAACATGAAAAAAAAGGAGGAAAAGATTATGGCTTTGGATTGGATGCCAAGAGACAACGAAATAAAGGATCACGCGCTGCACACCGACGTCCATTGGGGGACGGACGCTGATGCACCTTGCGTGGTCTATGAAAAAAATCCCCTGACGGACCCCAAGGGAAATGTGGTGGAAGGCCTTTACGTGTCTTGGATTCGCCTTAACAATCCGAAACAGTATAACTCCTATACAACAGAAATGGTGAAGGGTGTCATCGCCGGCTTTGAGAACGCCTCTCTCGATCGAAGTGTTGTTGCAGTCGTCTTTACCGGTACCGGCCCCTACTCTTTCTGCACGGGCGGAAACACCAAGGAATACAGCGAATTCTACAGCCTCCGATCTGATGAGTACGGACAGTACATGGAA
>CAYUCJ010000119.1:0-8593 GCA_964443285.1 uncultured Desulfobacteraceae bacterium
TTTCATATGGCCAACGCGCGGGTGACGCGCCGCCGTCGACCCGCAGGTTATGTCCCGAACTCATTTCCTGTCAGGTCCTTGTCCATGAACCTTAGACTCATGTATGTTCCCACCCCACATGAACTTTTTGTGTTTCATCAAGGATGGTGCTCTCACTTCATAGTCTGCAAGAAATCCGGAAATGACAGAGGCCCAGTTCTCTTTCAAGAGAAACTGGGCCTCTGGTACTCTCTCAATCCCCTTCATGGCCTGCCCCCTTGTCTTGAGGTTTACCCGGAGATTCCTGCAATCAAAAGCGAGAATACCCTAGTCCTGCCGGTAGGTTATGTCAAGGGGTAATCCGATAAGGAAGGTTATGATACCTGATGGGGATCAGGGACAACCATTTTGATTGACTTTCCAACCACTCCCACGATAATCACACATAATGATTTAGCATAGACAATGTATTTGACAATATGAAAAAGGATCAAGTCAATCCTGTTGATCCTGTCAAAAAGAGGAAAGGGAGACACTGTTTGAAAGACACAGACGCCATCGGTTTTGACCTGTTCAACACCCTCATAACCGCAGATCCGAAAGCTGTGAGCGATGCCGTTGAACGGTTGATCAGAAGTTTGCGCAAGAGCGGCTTTGTTTTCGACGATGATGACTTCAAGAAAATCTATCGCCGGTGCGCCCTGGATTTCCTGGAAAAGACAAAGGAAGACGGCCGGGAGACCCACAACAGCTTCTGGGTGAGCGCAGCCCTTCGGGAAATGGGGAGCCCGCTTGAACCGGATGACCCGCGAATCGCCCTGGCGCTCGATGCCTATTTCTCCGCCTTTTTTGACTACTGCCGCGTCATCCCGGGCGCTCTTGAAATGCTGGAAAAGCTCAAGGGGTCCTACCGTCTGGGGCTGCTTTCGAATTTCACCCATGCACCGGCGGCGTTTAAACTCATTGACGGGCTTGCGCTGACCCCTTTCTTTGACGTCCTGCTCATCTCCGGGGAACTGGGTTATCGCAAGCCCCACGCCATGGTGTTTGAGAAGCTCGTGGGGGATTTCGGCGTAGACCGGTCCCGGGTCCTCTACGTGGGTGACAATATCGAGGCCGATATCAACGGCGCCCTGGGTGCGAATATCCGGCCCGTCTGGTTTACCTGGGCCCTGGATCACAAGGTCCCGATGCTCCCGGGAATCCCCGTGGAAGATGAAGAGATGCCCGATCCGGACGTGCTCCGGGCCGGCGACTGGGATGAATTTCTCAGCCTTCTCCGCGCCCCATAGAAAAGGCCGCCTGTTGAACCCGGATTTATGACCGTACCGGTCGAATTGCGAGCGCTGTTCGCTTAAGGAGAAAATGAACCATGAAGGCCATGCTTCTCGAAAGGATTGCGGACCTCAGACGCGAGAGGGAGCCCCTCACAAAGGCGACGGTCCCCGACCCTGTACCGGCTCCTCGTGAGGTCCTGGTGAGGATTTCCGCCTGCGGGGTGTGCCACACGGAACTGGACGAGATCGAGGGGCGGACCCCTCCTTTGCAATTTCCCGTTATCCCCGGACACCAGGTGGTGGGAACGGTGGTGGGAAGGGGAGAGGGCGCCGGGGCCTTCCAGACCGGAGACCGGGTGGGGGTCGGGTGGATATTCTCTTCCTGCGGGACCTGCGGGTTCTGCCGCAGGGGACTTGAAAACCTGTGCCCCGAGTTCAAGGCCACGGGCCGGGATGCCAACGGAGGGTATGGGGCCCTCATGACCGTCCCCGAGCGTTTCGCCTACAGGATTCCCTCCGTGTTTTCAGACTCCGAAGCCGCACCGCTCCTCTGCGCGGGCGCCATCGGATACCGGTCCCTCAGGCTGGCCCGAATAGAGGATGGAGAACGGTTGGGATTGACCGGTTTCGGGGCATCCGCCCATCTCGTTCTCAAAATGGTCCGCCACAGGTATCCGAATACGGATGTATTCGTGTTCGCCCGCGGCAAGAGGGAACAGGCCTTCGCCCGGGAGCTGGGGGCTGCATGGGCAGGCGATACGGACGAGACGCCCCCGGCGAAGCTCCACGCCGTTATCGATACCACGCCCGTCTATAAACCGGTGGTGGAGGCCTTGAAAAACCTGGAAAGCGGCGGGAGGCTCATCATCAACGCCATCAGGAAGGAATCCGTTGACAGGGACTATCTCCTGAACCTTGAATACCCGAAGCACCTCTGGATGGAAAAGGAAATCAAAAGCGTCGCCAATGTGGCAAGACGGGATATCAGCGAATTTCTCGAACTGGCCGCGCAGGTGCCCATCAGGCCGGAGTACCAGGAATTTCCCCTGGAAGAAGCCAACCGGGCGCTCATGGAACTGAAAGAGCGGAAGATCCGCGGGGCCAAGGTGCTGAGGATGGATGATCCTTGACAGGATAGCAATTTTGACCTATAGATGCTTGCTCTGCTCCCGGCCTTCCCCCTGTCCTTCGAGTGGTGGGGCTTTGGGTTCGCTTTATGATTCCGGACAAGGGAGCCGGGTGGCAAAAATATGGAAAGCGGAGACATGTCGATGGGTTTTACACTGATGGAAGGGAATGAGGCGATTGCCTGGGGCGCCTTCGAATCGGGCTGCCGTTTCTTTGCCGGGTACCCCATAACCCCCGCGACCACCATCTTCAACACCATGCTGAAACTCCTGCCCCCTGCGGGCGGAGTTTGCCTGCAGGGGGAGGACGAGATCGCCTCCATCGGGTCCTGCCTTGGGGCCGCCATGGCCGGTCACAAGGTCATGACCGCCACGTCGGGCCCCGGTCTGAGTCTTTACAGCGAACACCTCTCCTTTGCCATCGGGAGCGAGATTCCCATCGTAATCGCGCTGGTTCAGCGGCTGGGGCCGTCCACCGGATCCGCCACCCGCGGGGCGGACGGCGACATCCAGTTCATGCGGTGGGGAAACAGCGGGGGGCTCCCGGTCATCGCCCTGGCGCCCTCCGACGTAAAGGACTGCTTTCTGCTCACCCTGCACGCCTTCAACCTGGCAGAAGAATTCAGGTGCCCGGTATTCGTCGCCTCCAACAAAGAGGTGAGCATGACCAAGGAAGGGTTGGACATGGATGGTATCGAGCGGCCCGAGATCATTGATCGTGCCCCGCCGCCTACAGGCGAAGCGTTCCTCCCCTTTGATATCCGACCCGGAAGCCGGGTCCCCGCATTCCTGCCCATCGGACACCCATCCGTTCCCGTGCGCCAGACCTCCTCCACGCACGGTCCGGACGGCTACATCACAACGGATCCCGATCAGATCGGCCGGAACCAGGAGCGACTGCGGGACAAGATCCTCTCCGCTGTGGACCGGCTTTCCTATCATGAAGCCCACATGGAGAGAGGAGCGGAGACCCTCATCATCACCTACGGCGTGACCGCCCGCGCAGCGAGGGAACTCTACGATCTGCACCAGGGTACAGACCGCCCGGTCTCTCTCCTCGTGCTCAAGACCCTTTGGCCCGTGCCGGAACCCCTGATCAGGGAAAAGGCGGAAGACGTGGGGCGGGTGATCGTGCTGGAGATGAACGACGGGCAGTACGTCCGCGAGATCAGACGCATCCTGCCAGGGAAACGGGTCGATTTCTACGGTCAGATGAACGGCACGCTGATCACGCCACGTCGGATCGAGGAGGTGCTTCACCATGCCCAGCCTGCTCAATAAGGAAAGGCCCCCGGTCTTCTGTCCCGGTTGCACCCACGACCGCATAGCCGGTATCCTTGATAAGGCCTTTCAGAACATGGGTCTCAAGGGCACCGAGATCGCCATGGTGAGCGACATCGGCTGCTCCGGCCTATTCGACACCTTTTTCCATACCCATGCCTTTCACGGTCTTCACGGGAGGGCCCTGACCTACGCCACCGGTCTGAAACTGGCAAAACCTGACCTGAACGTCGTCGTGACCATGGGGGACGGCGGCATGGGCATCGGCGGCGCCCACTTCTTGAGCGCTTGCCGCCGGAATCTCGACCTGACACTCCTCGTCCTGAACAATTTCAATTTCGGCATGACCGGGGGTCAGTTTTCAGCCACCACACCTCCCGGGGCCACGGTGGGATCGGGATTTCTGAACCGTCTGGAGCGTCCCCTGGATGTGTGCAAGGTGGCTGCTTCGGCCGGGGCGACCTACGTCACCCGCTGCTCCGCCTACCGGAACGATCTGGCCGGGGAAATCGAACGGGCCGTTCGCCACAAGGGCTTCTCCGTGATGGACATCTGGGGCGTCTGCACGGGGCGATATGCCAGGAAAAACAAGCTCACACCCCGGGCCATCGAAGAAGACCTCTCCCGTCTGCCCCCCTTTGAAGGCCCCGTGGAAGCAAACCAGCGAGAGGAATACGGGTCATTCTACAGGGAAACGGCAAAGAAACAGGCGCCCGTTTCCCATCCGGTCGGTCTGGAGGCAACCTGCATTCCTCCAGGGAGGGGAAGGCAGGGCGTGATCATCCTGGGCGATGCCGGCCAGAGGATCATCACCGCCGGGGACATCCTCTGCCTGGCCGGCCTTTCCGCCGGCTTGAAGGTGACCCAGAAAAACGAGTACAACATCACGGTCCTGAGAGGCCCTTCCATCAGCGAGGTGATCCTCTCACCGGAAGAGATCGGTTACACGGGGATCGAGAGACCGGCTGCCATCCTTGCCGTCGGCCAGGAGGGTGTTGACCGGAGGTCCCGGCTTTTTGCCGCTCTCGATGGGGAAACCCTGGTGATCCATTCCAGTGACCTGACCCTGCCTCAAACGAAGGCTCGGGACGTCCCGGTGGATTTCAAGGGACAGGGCATCAAGGCGCCGGAGAGGGCCCTCGCCTCCTTAGGAGTTCTGGCCGGGCTTGAACGGGCCATCAACCCGGAGATGCTCGCGTGCGCCCTGCGGAGCCGATTCAGGGAACCTGTCCTCGCTTCAAGCCTGGAATTGGTCCATCGCGTCGAATCTCAGGCCTCATAGAACGGGGTAGAAATGTCCAGGAAGCAACGGTTGTTGGTCTACCTCAAACTTTTTCTGACCGCCGTCTTCTGGGGAGGGACCTTTATCGCCGGGAGAGTCGTCGCACGGGAGGTGGGACCCTATTCAACCGCTTTTTTCAGATTCGTCATCGCATGCCTGTTTCTTCTACCCCTGACCTGGCGTGAAAATCACGGGCTCCCCTCCATCAACAGAGGCCAGATTATCCCCATTCTGCTCCTGGGGGCCACGGGCGTCTTTGCCTACAATGTCTTTTTTCTCAAGGGCCTCAAGCTCATAACCGCCGGCCGGGCCGCACTCATCATCGCCAACAACCCGGTGGTCATCGCCCTTCTGGCCGGTTGGTTTTTCAAGGAAAAGCTGGGCCTGATCAAATTGGCCGGGGTCATCCTGTCCGTCATGGGTGCCATGATCGTCATCTCAGGGGGCCACCTCGGAGACATCTTCACCGGGGCCCTTGGGCCGGGCGATTTCTTTATCTTCCTCTGCGTCCTCTGCTGGGCCGCCTATTCCCTGATCGGCAAGGCCGCCATGGCCGGTCTTTCGCCCCTGGTGACAGCCGCTTACTCCTGTGTAGCTGGAACCCTTTTCCTGTTTGTTCCCGGCCTTCATGAAGGCATGGCCAGCGATTTCATCCACTACTCCGTGTCGGCCTGGTTCAGTATATTCTACCTGGGATTCTTCGGGACGGTCCTGGGATTCGTCTGGTATTATGAAGGAATCAAGATCATCGGTGCCACAAAGGCCAGTCAGTTCATCAATTTCGTGCCCATCAGTGCGGTGCTCCTCGCCTTTTTCATCCTCGGGGAACCCATTACCCTGTCGCTGGCTGTCGGTACCGTGGTCGTGTGTTTCGGCGTCTACCTGACCAACAGGCCTTCCCATCCTTCACGGGCGGCACATACAAAAGGTTTGGTCGTATCAGGCTAGCCTATCTGCAAGGGCCCGGATGTGGGCCGGGGACGTTCCACAGCACCCGCCCACCAGTCGGGCGCCGGCTTCTACGCACTCATAGACCCCTTCGGTGAAGTCCGGTGGTGACATGTCGAATACCGTTTCCTTCTCGACCAACCTGGGTTTGCCCGCGTTGGGCTGGGCCAGGACAGGAAGGGATGTGGCTTCCCGCATCATCGACACGATTTCAGCCATCTGGAACGGATCGAGGTCACCACAGTTGGCCCCCACAACCGAGGCCCCGGCCTGGGTGAGGTCCCGGGCGCAATCCCGGGCCGCATTCCCCATGATGGTCCGCCCGCCCTTATCGGTCGTGCTGAAGGCTATGGAGGCGATAACAGGAAGGTCGGCGACCGCCTTGCAGGCCTCCAGCGCACATAAGGCTTCCTGCAGATCGAACATGGTTTCAATGATCCAACCGTCCACCCCGCCTTCGGCCAACAGTTCGGCCTGCTCCCGAAAGGCCTTAAGGGCGGCTTCTCTTGCCAGATCTCCATAGGGTTCCAGCATCTTTCCGGTGGAACCCATATCCCCCAACACGTATTGGCCTTTGCGAACGGCCGTTCTGGCGAGACCCGCACCGGCCAGGTTCACCTTCCTCACATCCACATCCAGGTTGTGCGACTCGATGGAGATGCGGTTCATGGTCAAGGTGTTGGTGATGATCAGATCCGCCCCGCACGCCACATATTCCCGGTGAATGGCCAGGACCGCTTCCGGGTGGGTGATACAGTTCTGCCCCCCCATTTCCAGGCCGGCTTTGGCCAGTTCGGTGCCCATACCGCCGTCAAGCAGAATGGGTTTTTCGGTATTTGCCAAAAATTCCAACAGATCCATCGCATATCCTTCCGTAAGGCGAGAGTTCAACTGTGCGGGGCTCTCTTTCCTGCCCGCGGCCGGCTCATGCTGTGGTGCATGCCTCGGAGAATTGAGTTCTCAGGGATCTTGTCATGAGATCATACTCGTGACATTTGAGCTCCTTTTCCGGACTTTTTGCGATTCCATCGCTACTGGTTTACTGATATACAATAATCGGGAATGAATTGCTATTCCGAAATGTGCCTTCATGGGCAACAGGTTCCCGGGGTCCCAAATCCACCGGCTGATTTAATCATCATGCGCTCCGACGGGGGATTTGGTGACATTCCTAATCACCAGTAAGGTGTCAGATGCAAGTCGAAGGTCCCGGACTTTGAGCGGGGCGCCGCATCGTGGATCCCGCCGCTTTGTGGGGGAGAAGCGACGACTAAGTCGTATAAGCAATACGTCGCAAGGAGGAGCGAGCGAAAGCAACGCAGCAGATGATACCTCGTGCATCTGGGGGGGGATGAATTTTTTTGTAAACGGTTAGTGCATGGCTATCTTGTAGTCACGGCGCTTTCAAGAATATGAAGAGTCTGCGATAAAGACCGATCGACTGAATCCGGAGATAATGAATTGAACAAGAGACTTGCGGAATCCATCGGACTGACTCGACCTGTTCTGGCACTTTCGATCGCACGCATGGCCGATGCCATGGGCAACAGTATCCTTTTTATTGTCTTGCCGCTCTATGTGGCCAAGATCCCGACGGAGTATCTGCATTTTCCCCTGCCGGTTCTCGTGGGTATCCTGCTTTCGCTGTACGGCCTGGTGAATTCGGTACTGCAACCCTTTATGGGTGCACTGAGCGACCGTATCGGCCGCCGCAAGGTCCTCATTCTGATTGGGCTTGGATTGATGGGCGTGGGAACCATCGGATTTATTCCCGCGACCAATTTTCTCGAACTGGTATCCCTTCGAGTGCTCCAGGGTATCGGCGTCGCAATCACTATCCCGGCCTCCATGGCCATTATGGCAGCCGTCACTGAAAGGAAAACTCGCGGCGGCGCCATGGGCATCTACAGCACGCTACGCGTCGTCGGGTTTGCTATCGGGCCGCTGGTGGGTGGATTCTTGAAAGTCACCTGGGGATTCAATGCCGCCTTCGTTGTGGGCGCAGGTTTTATTGCCGCGGCAATTATTTTGGTCCATTTTTGGGTCGAAGAGGTGAAAGTACCACCGAAATCCTTACATGCCCGGCCCTTCAAGGTCTTGGACAGGGAATTGATGCATCCGGGAATCCTTAGCGCCGCAGCCGCCACGTTTATCATTGCCATCGCCTTTTCCATGGTCACCACTCTGGAAAATGAATTCAACACGCGTTTGGATATCAACGCCCTCGGTTTCAGCATTGCATTCAGTTCTCTGATGGTGGGTCGACTGCTGTTTCAGGTTCCATTGGGGCATCTTTCCGATTCGGTGGGGAGAAAGCCTATCATTATCCTGGGACTGCTCTTCATTGCCCCCATCACAGGACTGCTGGGACAGGTCACCACCCTCTGGCAATTCATCTTCCTGCGGGTCTTACAGGGGATAGCGACTGCGGGCATTGCCGCGCCGGCGTTTGCGGTAGCGGCAGACCTTTCACAAATCGGGGGCGAAGGTCGGCAGATGAGCCTCATCACCCTGGGGTTCGGTCTGGGACTGGCTCTGGGCCCGATGATCGCCGGTGTTCTCGCAATCGTGTTTTTCGATCTGCCCTTTTTGACGGGCGGGATCATGGCAATCGCGGGCGCCTGGATCGTTCACCGCCATATGCCTGAAACCGTTCAGGGAGCGAGAACACTGTTCAAAAAACAGTCCTGAAAACAAGT